>NZ_JAYRPE010000025.1:0-28753 GCF_041911315.1 Xanthobacter sp.
GGCCGGCGGAACGGCGCGCGCCGTCGCGGGCGGTGCCTGGCGCTGGGGCGCGGGGGCCGGCACAGCCATGGCTGGACCAGCGGGACCACCCGGAATGGCGCGCGCGCTCACCACCCGGCCGGTGAAGGCATTCACCCGCAAGAGCGCCCGCCCCTCCTGATCGGATGCGGCGACCAGATAGAAGCGGCCGGAGAGCTTGGGCGCGCCGATGCTCCAATAGCCCATGCTCTGGACGATGGACCGGATCTCCTCGGGCGGCAGCACTGGATAGCGCGCCTGCGGCACCCCATACGCCCCACCGGGATAGGTGCCGGGCGGATAGGCGCCGGGCGGCACCGGATAGCCGCGCGGCGCAAGGCCCGGCTGCCCCTCATAGATCAGCACCTGCGCCGCAGCCGGCAGCGCGCTGCCGATGAGAAGGGCAGAAACGGCGGCCGCGCGCAGCACCGGCCGGGAGCCGAGGGGAAGGGAGAGGGTGTGGTGCACGGCGCAGCTCCGGAACGGTAGAAACGTGAGGCGGTCGGTCGGCCTGCGCCCCTTCTTCTCCGCGCGCGTCCGCGCATGCGAAGACGGGACCCGGCGGAGCCGCCTGATTCCCGTTCACCTAAGCCTTCCAATGCGGCAGCCGTAGGACGCAAGTCAGGACGCAAAATTGGGGCGGGAGCCGGCAATCGGCCGCATCGGGCATCGGACCCGCCGGGAGGCGCCGAAATCCCGTTGCGCCAGCGCCGACCGCCCCGTACCGTTCTTGCGCCAGAACCGCCAGTCGCGCAATTTTTCGCCAATTTGACCGCTTCTGCGCCATCGTGGCGCTTGTGAGGCTGCTGCTTTTCTGTCATCTTCGCCGAGATAGGGCAGTCGTACTTCCCTATCTCCCGTGCGCGCCGAATTGCCGAGCTCACGTTCCACAGGGCCGGCGCGTCGCCGGCCGAAGTCGGACGGAGGCGCAGTTCCGCGCGGCGCGGCTGTGGTGCAAAAGTTGCAAAGCAGGTATCGGATATCGCCGGGACGCCCCGTCCGGGCGAAGGGGGTCCGGCGCCCGGCGCGATGCGCACGGGCACCGACAGTCTGGGGAAGCCGGCGGCACAGCCGGAAAATGCGGGCGGCGCGCCGCCCTATGGAAAAGGAATGGTCAGATGGCACCGATGGATCGCAAGGATGGCTTGATCGGAAGCGTGGCTCAGACTGCCGCCGCCGTGAAAGACACGGCGATCGTCGGCCGTCCGGACGCCTTTGGCCTGTTCGACCCGGCGCACGAGCGTGACGCCTGCGGCGTCGGCTTCATCGCCGACATCAAGGGCCGCAAGAGCCACCGCATCGTGCAGGACGGCATCAACATCCTGCTCAATCTGGAGCACCGCGGCGCGGTGGGCGCCGATCCGCGCGCCGGCGACGGCGCGGGCATGCTGGTGCAGATCCCGCACAAGTTCTTCGCCAAGGAAGCGGCGCGCCTCGGCTTCGCCTTGCCGGAGCCCGGCCAGTATGCCGTCGGCCACATCTTCATGCCGCGCGAGGCCGAGGGTGAGGCCATCGTGCGCGCCGCCTATGAGCGGGTGGTGGCGGAAGAGGGCTTCCAGCTCATCGGCTGGCGCGACGTGCCCACCGACAATTCCTCCCTCGGCGTCAGCGTGCTGCCGACCGAGCCCAAGCACGTGCAGATCTTCATCGGCCGCGGCGAATATGCGGGCGACGAGGACGGCTTCGAGCGCCGCCTGTTCGTGCTGCGCAAGGTGATCTCCAACACCGTCTATGGCGCAAGGGACCCGCGCACCGCCGGCTATTATCCGGTGTCGCTGTCGGTCCGCACGCTGGTCTACAAGGGCATGTTCCTCGCCGACCAGCTCGGCGCCTATTATCCGGACCTGCACGACCCGGACTTCGAGAGCGCGCTCGCCCTCGTGCACCAGCGCTTCTCCACCAACACCTTCCCGGCCTGGCCGCTGGCCCACCCCTATCGCATGGTGGCGCACAACGGCGAGATCAACACCCTGCGCGGCAACGTCAACTGGATGGCGGCGCGGCAGGCGAGCGTGGATTCCGAGCTGTTCGGTGCCGACATCTCCAAGCTCTGGCCCATCAGCTATGAGGGCCAGTCGGACACCGCCTGCTTCGACAACGCGCTCGAATTCCTGGTGCAGGGCGGCTATTCCCTGCCCCACGCGGCCATGATGCTGGTGCCCGAGGCCTGGGCCGGCAACCCGCTCATGGACGAGGAGCGGCGCGCTTTCTACGAGTATCACGCCTCCCTCATGGAGCCGTGGGACGGCCCCGCCGCCATCGTCGCCACCGACGGCCGGAAGATCGTCGCGACGCTGGACCGCAACGGCCTGCGCCCCGCCCGCTACATGGTGACGAACGACGACACCATCGTCCTCGCCTCGGAAATGGGCGTGCTCACGCTGCCCGAGGAAAAGATCGTCACCAAGTGGCGCCTCCAGCCCGGCAAGATGCTGCTGGTGGACCTCGAGGAAGGACGCCTCGTCCCCGACGAGGAGATCAAGACCGAGCTGGCCCGCGCCAACCCCTACAAGGAGTGGCTGAAGCACACCCAGCTCGTGCTTGAGGACCTGCGCCCCGTGGAGGCGCGCGAGGTGCGCACCGACGTGTCGCTGCTCGATCGCCAGCAGGCGTTCGGCTACACGCAGGAAGACCTCAAGCTGCTCATGGCGCCCATGGCCATCACCGGCCAGGAAGCGGTCGGCTCCATGGGCACCGACACGCCCATCAGCGTGCTGTCCAACAAGTCCAAGTCGCTGTTCAGCTACTTCCAGCAGAACTTCGCGCAAGTGACGAACCCGCCCATCGACCCGATCCGCGAGGAACTGGTGATGAGCCTCGTCTCCTTCATCGGGCCGCGGCCGAACATCTTCGACCTGGAGGGCAACGCCCGCCGCAAGCGGCTTGAGGTGCGCCAGCCCATCCTCACCAACGAGGACCTGGAGAAGATCCGCTCCATCGGCTTCATGGAGGAGCGGTTCGACACCCGCACGCTGGACATCACCTACCCCTCCGACAAGGGCGCGGCGGGCATGGAGGATGCCGTCGAGCGGCTGTGCGAGCGCGCCGAGGCGGCGGTCCACGGCGGCTACAACATCATCATCCTGTCCGACCGCATGATCGGACCGGACCGCATCCCGATCCCGGCGCTGCTCGCCACGGCGGCGGTGCATCACCACCTCATCCGCAAGGGCCTGCGCACCTCGGTCGGCCTTGTGGTCGAGACCGGTGAGGCGCGGGAGGTGCATCACTTCGCCTGTCTCGCCGGCTACGGCGCCGAGGCCATCAACCCCTATCTCGCCTTCGAGACCCTGCTCTCCATGAAGGACGAGATTCCGGAGGAGGTGGACGACAAGGAGATCGTGAAGCGCTTCATCAAGTCCATCGACAAGGGCCTGCTGAAGGTGATGTCCAAGATGGGCATCTCCACCTACCAGTCCTATTGCGGCGCGCAGATCTTCGACGCGGTGGGCCTCTCCTCCGAGCTGGTGCGGAAGTATTTCTTCGGCACCGCCACTACCATCGAGGGCGTGGGCCTGCCGGAGATCGCGGAAGAGACCGTGCTGCGGCACACCCTCGCCTTCTCGGACGCGCCCGTGTTCCGCATGGCGCTCGATGTGGGTGGCGAATACGCCTACCGCATCCGCGGCGAGGACCATGCGTGGTCGCCGGATTCGGTCTCGGCGCTCCAGCACGCCGTGCGCGGCAACGCGCAGGACAAGTACAAGGCGTTCGCCGCCATGATCAACGAGGAGGACAAGCGCCTCCTCACCGTGCGCTCGCTGTTCCGCATCCGGTCGGCGGGCGAGATCGGGCAGGCGAGCGTGGACGTCGCGGAGGTGGAACCCGCCTCCGAGATCGTGAAGCGCTTCGTCACCGGCGCCATGTCGTTCGGCTCCATCTCGCGCGAGGCGCACACGACCCTCGCCATCGCCATGAACCGGATCGGCGGCAAGTCGAACACCGGCGAGGGCGGCGAGGAGCCCGAGCGCTTCAAGCCCCTGCCCAATGGCGACAGCATGCGCTCCGCCATCAAGCAGGTGGCCTCCGGCCGCTTCGGCGTGACGGCGGAATACCTCGTCAATTCCGACGTGATGCAGATCAAGGTCGCGCAGGGCGCCAAGCCCGGCGAGGGCGGCCAGCTGCCCGGCCACAAGGTGGACGCGGTGATCGCCAAGGTGCGCCACTCCACCCCGGGCGTGGGCCTCATCTCCCCGCCCCCGCACCATGACATCTATTCCATCGAGGACCTCGCCCAGCTCATCTACGACCTGAAGAACGTGAATCCCGACGCGGACGTGTCGGTGAAGCTCGTCTCCGAGGTCGGCGTGGGCACGGTGGCGGCCGGCGTCGCCAAGGCGCGCGCCGACCACATCACCATCTCCGGCTTCGAGGGCGGCACGGGCGCGAGCCCGCTGACCTCCATCAAGCACGCCGGCTCGCCGTGGGAGATGGGCCTCGCCGAGACCCAGCAGACGCTGGTGGCCAACCGCCTGCGCTCGCGCGTCGCGCTGCAGGTGGACGGCGGCCTGCGCACCGGCCGGGACGTCATCATCGGCGCCCTGCTCGGCGCCGACGAGTTCGCCTTCTCCACCGCCCCGCTCATCGCGGCGGGCTGCATCATGATGCGCAAGTGCCACCTGAACACCTGCCCGGTGGGCGTGGCGACGCAGGACCCCGTGCTGCGCAAGCGCTTCAAGGGCACGCCCGAGCACGTCATCAACTACTTCTTCTTCATCGCGGAAGAAGTGCGGGAGATCATGGCCTCCCTCGGCTTCCGCAAGCTGGAAGAGATGGTGGGCCGCGCCGACGTGCTGGACCAGAAGGCCGCCATCGACCACTGGAAGGCCAAGGGCCTCGACTTCTCGCGCATCTTCGCGGTGCCGCAGGTGCCGGCCGAGGTCGGCATCCGCCACACCGAGCGCCAGCACCACCCCATCGAGAAGGTGCTCGACCGCACCCTCATCGCAAAGGCGGCCCCGGCGCTGGAGCGCGGCGAGAAAGTGGTCATCGAGACCCCCATCCGCTCGGTGGACCGCTCCGCCGGCGCCATGCTCTCGGGCGCGGTGGCCAAGGCCTATGGCGGCGCCGGCCTGCCCGACGACACCATCCACGTCACCCTGTCCGGCACGGCGGGCCAGGCCTTCGGCGCCTTCCTCGCGGCGGGCGTCACCTTCGACCTGATCGGCGAGGCCAACGACTACGTGGGCAAGGGCCTGTCGGGCGGGCGCATCATCGTGCGGCCGCCGGCCCATTCGGCCATCGTTCCGGAGAACTCCATCATCGTCGGCAACACCGTGATGTATGGCGCGACCGAGGGCGAATGCTACTTCCACGGCATCGCCGGCGAGCGCTTCGCGGTGCGCAATTCGGGGGCAATCGCCGTCGTCGAAGGCACCGGCGACCATGGCTGCGAATACATGACCGGCGGCATCGTGGTGGTCATCGGCCCCACGGGACGCAACTTCGCGGCCGGCATGTCCGGCGGCGTCGCCTATGTGCTCGACGAGGACAAGAGCTTCGCCAAGCGCTGCAACCTCTCCATGGTGGACCTGGAGCCGGTCGAGGAGGAGGAGGACCTGCTGGAGCGCCTCCACCACCACGGCGGCGACCTGGAGTTCAAGGGCCGCATCGACGTGCAGGGCGACATGTCCCGCCACGACGAGGAGCGCCTGCACCAGCTCATCGCCAAGCACCTGCACCACACGGGCTCGGCGCGGGCGCAGATGATCCTCGACAACTGGGCGGACTACCGCTCCAAGTTCGTCAAGGTGATGCCGGTGGAATACCGCCGTGCCCTGCGCGAGATGGAAAAGCGCCGCGGCCTCGCGGCGGCCGAATGAGGCAGGAGCGTCCCCTCCCCGGAGGGGACGCGTGCCGGCCCCGAACGGCCGGCACGCGGGCCGGTCGCCCGTGCGGAAACGCGCGCGAAAACCGAGTCCTCAAGCTGGAACAATTCTTGTAATGGAACTGGTGGTGCGGCACGCGGAGACATCCGGCGCGCGCGGCGGTTCCCTCAAGGTTCGCCAACGAGGTTTTTATGGGCAAGGTCACGGGGTTCCTGGAGATTGATCGGCGCGAGCAGAAGTATCAGCCCGCATCCGACCGCATCCGCCATTTCCGCGAGTTCACGCTGCCGCTGCCCGACGCCGAGGTGGAGAACCAGGCGTCGCGCTGCATGGATTGCGGCATCCCCTTCTGCCACGGCTCCACCGGCTGCCCGGTCAACAACCAGATCCCGGACTGGAACGACCTCGTCTATCGCAACGAGTGGGAAGAGGCCGCGCGCAACCTCCACTCCACCAACAATTTCCCCGAGTTCACCGGCCGCATCTGCCCCGCCCCGTGCGAGGAAGCGTGCACGCTGAACCTCGAGGACGTGCCCGTCACCATCAAGACGGTGGAGCAGGCCATCGCCGACAAGGCGTGGAAGAAGGGCTGGATCAAGCCCGAGCCCGCCGCCGTGAAGACCGGCAAGAGCGTCGCCATCGTCGGCTCCGGCCCGGCCGGCCTTGCCGCCGCCCAGCAGCTCGCCCGCGCCGGCCACGACGTGCATGTCTATGAGCGCGAGCCCAAGGCCGGCGGCCTGCTGCGCTACGGCATCCCCGACTTCAAGATGGAAAAGCACCACATCGACCGCCGGGTGAAGCAGATGGAGGCGGAAGGCGTCACCTTCCACTACAACGAGAACATCGGTGTGGTCCGCCCCCTGCAGGAACTCCTCGACGGCCATGACGCGGTGCTGCTCGCCGGCGGCTCCGAGGCCCCGCGCGATCCGGGCCTCCCAGGCCAGGAGATGGAAGGCGTGCACTTCGCCATGCCCTATCTCGTTCAGTCCAACCGCCGCGAGAGCGACGAGCCGGTCAACGAGATCCCGATCCTCGCCGGCGGCAAGCATGTGGTGGTGGTGGGCGGCGGCGACACCGCCTCCGACTGCGTGGGCACCGCCTTCCGCCAGGGCGCGCTCTCCGTCACCCAGCTCGACATCCGCGCGGTGCCGCCCATGAAGGAGGACAAGCTGGCGGTGTGGCCCTTCTGGCCCACCAAGTTCCGCACCTCCTCCTCCCAGGCCGAGGGCGCCGAGCGCGAGTTCGCCTGCGCGACGCTGGGCATCGAGGGCCGCAACGGCCGCGTCACCGGCGTCAAGTGCGCCCGCGTGGATGCCAAGCGCCAGCCCATCCCCGGCACCGAGTTCGTGCTGCGCGCCGATCTCGTCTTCCTCGCCATCGGCTTCGCCCACCCGCTGTTCGCCGGGCTCATCGAGCAGTCCGGCGCGGCGCTGGACAAGCGCGGCAACGTGAAGGCGGACGAGGAGGCCTATGCCACCTCCGTGCCCAAGCTCTACGCCGCCGGCGACATGCGCCGCGGCCAGTCGCTGGTGGTCTGGGCCATCCGCGAAGGCCGCCAGGCCGCTCACGCCATCGACAAGGACCTGATGGGCGCCACCACCCTGCCGCGCTGAGCGCCCGGTCCCCGGACAAGCGACGGCGCAAGCCGGAGCGCTGATCCGGGGGCCAGCGCAAGACTCCCCGCGCAGCGGGGCAATTCCCGTGAGCGCCTGAATAGAGACGCGCCTTCGGCGGTCCCTTGCGCTGGGCCCCGGATCGCATTCCGCTGTCGCTGCATGCGTCCGGGACGCGAGGGCGGTTCCCGGACCCGCCGTCATGCCCGGCCTTGTGCCGGGCATCCACGTCGGGCCGACGGAGCTAAGGCCTAGCGCGTGTTCCCAGCCGACCCACGTGGATGGCCGGGACAAGCCCGGCCATGACGGCTGTGATGGCGGGCGACCAGCCCGCTGCCCCCGCCCCCTCAGATGTTCGTCTTGTCGGCGCCCTTGAGCTGCAGGATCTCGCGCGCCTCGTCGGGGCTGGCCACTTCCAGCCCCAGGCCCTCGATGATCTTGGCGGCGAGCTTCACCTGGTCGGCGTTCGAGGTGGCGAGCTTGCCACGGCCGGCCCAGAGCGAATCCTCCAGTCCCACCCGGATGTTGCCACCCATGGAGGCGGCCATGGCGGCGATGGGGAGCTGGTTGCGGCCGGCGCCGAGCACGGACCAGCGATACTGATCGCCGAACAGCCGGTCGCAGGTGCGCTTCATGTGCATCACGTCCTCGGGGTGGGGACCGATGCCGCCGAGAAGCCCGAACACCGACTGCACGAACAGCGGCGGCTTCACCAGCCCGCGCTCCAGGAAGTGCGCGAGATTGTAGAGATGGCCGATGTCGTAGCACTCGAACTCGAAGCGCGTGCCGTTGTCGTAGCAGGTGGTCAGGATATATTCGATATCCTTGAAGGTGTTGCGGAAGACGAGATCGCGCGTGTTCTCAAGATGCGTCTTCTCCCACGGGTGCTTGAACTCCTTGTACTTGTCGAGCAGGTGGAACAGCCCGAAATTCATGGAGCCCATGTTGAGGGAGGCGACCTCCGGCTTGAAGGTGGCGGCGGGCAGCACGCGCTCCTCCACCTTCATGTAGGGGCTGCCGCCCGAGGTGATGTTGATCACCGCGCTCGTCGCCTGCTTGATGCGCGGCAGGAAGGGCGCGAACGCCTCCGGTGTCTGGTCCGGCTGTCCGGTCTCCGGGTTGCGCGCGTGCAGGTGCAGGATGGCCGCGCCGGCCTCGGCCGCCTTCAGCGCGTCGGCGACGATCTCGTCCGGCGTGATGGGCAGATAGGGCGACATGGTGGGCGTGTGGATCGCCCCCGTGATGGCGCAGGTGATGATGACCTTGCGGTTGGATTTCTTGGGGGCGGCCTCGGTCATGACGGTGTTGCCTCGGTTGTCGTGAATATGGGGGTCCGGAAAGCTCAGGCGCCGATGTCCTTGTCGGCCTTGCGCTTGTGGGCGGCCAGCGCCATCAGCCGGCGGTCGCGCCACACCTGCCGCTCCTGAAGGGCATCGTGGGCGAGGCGCGCGCGGCGCTCGGCCAGCACGGTTTCCAGCACCGGGCCGGCCCAGTCCACGCGGCGCCACTGGTCGGGCGAGATGCGCTCGTAGATCTGCTGGTAGCGCGCCACATAGTCCGCGACGCCGCCGGGCGCGTTGAGGTCGATGGTCTCGAACGGCCCCATGAAGGACCAGCGCAGCGCCAGCCCCTCGCGGATGCCGATGTCCACGTCCTCGACGCTGGCATAGCCGTCCGCCACGAGGCGGAACGCCTCTTCCAGCAGCGCGCCCTGCATGCGGTTCATCACGAAGCCGTCCAGCTCGCGCTTCATCACGATGGGCGACTGGCCGGCGGCGCGCATGAGGTCGGCGGCGCGGGTCATGGTCTCCGCGGAGGTCCAGGGCGCGGGCACCACCTCCACCGCCGGGATCAGATAGGGCGGGTTGATGGGGTGGCACACGCACACCCGCTCGCGATGCGTCAGGTCTTCCGTGAAGCGCGAGGGCAGGATCGCCGAGGTGGAGGAGGCCAGCACGGTTTCGGGCGCGGCGATCGCGTCCAGCTCCGCATAGAGCGCCTGCTTGAGGGCGAGGTCTTCCGGCGCGCTCTCCTGCGCGTGGACGGCGCCGTCCAGCGCGTCCGCATAGGAGCCGGCGGCTGAAAGGCGCGCGCGCACGGCCTCGGGGCTGGCACCATTGAGGAGGTCGTTGGCGGCAAGGTCCGGCAGCACGCCTTCGATATAGGCGAGCGCCGCCTGCGGCGCGCCCTCCGCCTTGTCGGCCAGCGCCACGTCGAACCCGGCGCGGGCGAAGGTGATGGCCCAGGCGCGGCCGATGAAGCCCGAGCCGATGATGGCGATCTTGGTCATGGATGCCTCTTGAGGTCGAATAAGCTTGCGCCCCGGACCAGCGACGGCGCAGCCGGAGCGCCGAGCCGGGGCCCAGGGGAAAAGTCGGCGCAGCCGGCGATGCGCGCGGGCCGGCGAGCCGGAGCCGCCTTCGGCGAACTCTTGCGCTGGACCCCGGCTCTCCTTCCGCTGACGCTACAGTCGGCCGGGGTGCGAGGCAGGCGCATCACAGCCACAGCACCTGCCTCCGCAGGTCGAGGTCGCGCGCCAGCGGGCGGGCGGGGCCTTCGTGGACCACCTCGCCGCGCTCCAGCACCACCGCGCGGTCGGCGAGGTTCAGCACCACGTCGAGATGGTGATCGACGATGACGAGGGTGAGCGAGCGGCGCAGCCGGTCAAAGGCGTCGAACAATTCTTCCGTCACCGCCGGGGACAGGCCCTCGAAGGGCTCGTCCAGCAGCAGCACGCGGGTGTCGCCCATGAGCGCGCGGGCCACCGCCACCATCTGCTGCTCGCCGCCGGAGAGGAGGTCGGCCGGCGTGTCCATGCGCACTTTCAGGCGGGGGAAGAGGTCCAGCACCTCCTCTTCGCTGAAATGCTTGCCGGCCCCGGTGATGCGCTTCAGCCGCCCGAGTTCGAGGTTGTGACGCACGCTCATGCCGTGGAACAGCGCCCGGCCCTGCGGCACGTAGCCGACGCCGCGCCGGGCTATTGTCGCGGAGGACAGGCCCATCAGTTCCTCGCCCGCCAAAGTCAGCGAGCCGTTCATGGGCTTGACGATGCCGGTGATGGCCTTGAGCAACGTGGACTTGCCCGCCCCGTTGCGGCCCAGCAGCGCGAGGATCTCGCCCTCCTTCGCCTCCAGCGAGACGCCGGCCAGGATGCGGCTCTTGCCGTAGAAGGCATCGATGCCGTGGAGCCGCAGCATAACGGTGTCGGTGGCGGCGGATTGCAGGTCGCGGGCGGCCAGCGCGGCGGCGCCGGAGCCGATATAGACCTCCTGCACACGCTTGTCGGAGCGTGCATCCTCCACCGTGCCGTCCACCAGCACCGCGCCGTCGGCCATCACGGTCACGGCGTCGGCGAGTTCGAACACCCGGTCGATGTCGTGCTCCACCAGCAGCACGGGCACCTCGGCGGAGATGTCCTTGATGAGGTTGGAAACGCGGTTGCGCTCCGCCGCCGCGAGGCCCGCCAAAGGCTCGTCCAGCAGCAGCACGCGCGGGCGGGAGGTGAGCGCGAGGCCCATGTCCAGCAGCCTCTGCCCGCCATAGGAGAGCGCGCCCGCCTCGGCGCGCTCCATGCCGGCGACGCCGAGGAAGGCCACCATCTCCGCCGTCTCGGCATTGATCTCGGGGATGGACGCGGCATCGCGCCAGGGATCGAAGCGACTCTTGTGGGTGGCCTGCACGCCGAGGCGCAGGTTTTCCTCCACGCTGAGCGTCGGAAACAGGTTGGTGATCTGGAAGGAGCGCGCGAGGCCCTTCATGCACACCTGATTGGGCGAGAGCCCGTCGATGCGCTCGCCGGCGAGGCGGATTTCGCCGGCATTGGGGGCGAACATGCCGGAGATCATGTTGAAGGTGGAGGTCTTGCCCGCGCCGTTGGGGCCGATGAGGGCGTGGAGCGTGCGATCCTTCACCGCCACCGCGCCGGCCCGCACCGCCTTGATGGCGCCGAAGCCCAGAGCGAGGTCCTTTGCCTCCAGCAGCGGGGCGGCGCTCTCCCACCGCGCCCGCGCGGTGAGGGAGGACGGCAGCGGCCGCTTCTCCGCCGAGGTGCGCCGGCCCATGGCGGCGGCCTCGATGGTCTTCTTCCGGAGCGGCGCCAGCAGCCGGCCGGCGACGCCCACGAGCCCGGTGGGCGAGAAGACGATGAAGGCCATGAACAGGAGGCCGAACCAGAACAGCCAGTTCGCCGTCCACATGGACAGGAACTCGCGGAACAGCACGAAAAACAGCGCGCCCAGCGCCGGCCCGAGGAAGGAGCGCATGCCGCCGATGACCACCATGGCCAGCAGCTCGCCGGAAAAGGCGATGGCGATGGGATCGGCCGAGGCGAAGCGGTGGTTGAAGGCGAGCAGCGCCCCGGCGAACGCGGTGAGCCCGGCCGAGAGGGTGAAGCAGGCGATCTTGTAGGCCCGCGTATCGTAGCCGATGAAGCGCGCCCGCTGCTCGTTCTCGCGGATGGCGACGAGCACCGTGCCCACCGGCGAGCGCACGAAGCGCTGGAGGGTGAGGATGATGAGGAAGGCCGCGCCCGCCACCACCCAGTAGAAGGTGGCGTTGCGATCCACGTCGAGGCCGAGGAAGGGGCCGCGGTTGACGCCGCCGAGGCCGTTCTCGCCGCCGGTCACGGCGGTCCAGCGGAAGGCGATGGTGTAGGCGAGCGCGGTCAGCGCCAGCGTGAGGAGCGAGAAATAGACACCGCGCCGGCGCAGCACCACGTAGCCCACGGGGATGGCCGCCAGCGTCACCAGCACCGCCGCCGGGATCGCGAGCACGAGGCCCCATTCGGGAAACAGCCGCTGCTGCACCAGCGCCGCCGCATAGGCGCCGAGCCCGAACCA
This sequence comes from Xanthobacter sp., assembly GCF_041911315.1. Lineage (NCBI taxonomy): Bacteria > Pseudomonadati > Pseudomonadota > Alphaproteobacteria > Hyphomicrobiales > Xanthobacteraceae > Xanthobacter > Xanthobacter sp. The sequence goes on from NZ_JAYRPE010000025.1 coordinate 12,298, forward strand.
CGCGCCGTGGCCGAAGGAGACGAGGCCGGTGTAGCCGACGAGCAGGTTCAGCGCCATGCAGGCGAGGGCGAGGATCACCACGTCGGTGGCGGACGTCACCGTCAGGCCGAGGGCGGAGAGCAGCGCGGGCAGAAGGGCCAGCGCCACCGCGGCGACGATGAGGTTGGCATTGCGGGCGAGCATCGCGGCTCCTGAGGCGGGAGGGCACGCCGCGCTCGGCGCGGCTTCTGGCGAGGGAGATGTCGCAGTCACGGAAGGCGCGGTGGGGGCCTTGGGCATGGCGGTCACTCGAAGCGCAGGATGCGCTCGCCGAACAGGCCGCGCGGCCGGGCGAGCAGCACCGCCAGCATCAGGACGTACATGGACGCCTCGGCCGCCGGCGGGATGAAATAGACCGTGAGCCCGCGCACGAGGCCCACCAGCAGCCCCGCCGCCACCACGCCCCAGAACGAGCCGAGGCCGCCGATGACCACCACCACGAAAGCGGCGGTGAGGATTTCCGAGCCCATGGCCGGATGCACGCCGGAGATGGGCGCGAGCATGATGCCGGCGAGGCCCGCAAGGCCGATGCCGATGGCCGCCACCGCCGTGAGATAGGGGGTGAGCGAGATGCCGAGCGCGCCCACCATGTCCGGGTTCTGCACCCCGGCCCGCACCACGCGGCCGAAGGCGGTGCGCTGGAGCAGCAGCCACAGCCCGAGCACCGCCACCGCCGCCACCACCAGAATGGCGAGGCGATAGCGCGAATAGATGAAGTCGCCGAGGAACACCTGCCCCTTGAGGAAGGCGGGAATGGAGAAGGGAATGGGCGTGGCGCCGAAGGCCATGCGCAGCGCCTGCTCGATCACCATGGCGAGGCCGAAGGTGAGCAGCAGCGACAGGATGGGATCGGCCCGGTAGAAGCGCGAGAACAGGGTGCGCTCGATGACCATGCCGATGAGCGCCACCGAGAGCGGCGCGGCGACGAAGGCGGCGGGAAAGCCGAAGCGGTTGCCGACCTCGACGCCGATATAGGCGCCGATGGCATAGAAGCCGCCATGGGCGAGGTTCACGATGCCGCCGAGGGAGAAGATGAGCGAGAGGCCGAGGGCGATCAGCAGATAGGCGACACCCACCAGAAGCCCGTTGAGCAATTGCTCGATGAGGAAGACGAGTTCCATGGGCATTGCATCTTCTCCGGCCTTAGGCGTTTTTACTGGCAGACATCGACGGCGGCCCCCGCGCCGCTCAGACTCCCTCTCCTTGCGGGAGAGGGAGGCGTTGGTGCCCCGGACCAGCGACGGCGACGCCGGAGCGCCGAGCCGGGGTCTAGGGGAAAAGTCGGCGGAGCCGGCAATGCCCCAAGGCATCCCCGCTTGAGCCGCCTTCGGCGAACCCTTGCGCTGGGCCCCGGCTCGCATTCCGCTTTCGCTGCATGCGTCCGGGGCGCGAGGGCGGCGCCGGAACCCGCCGAACTCCCTCTCCCCTTGCGGGAGAGGGCTGGGGTGAGGGGTATGGCGCCGCAAGAACCGACCTCCGGCGCACGCGGAGAGACCCCCACCCCTCACCCCCGGCCCCTCTCCCGCAAGGGGAGAGGGGAGGCATCCTCACCCTGCGGGGAAGGTGCAGGCGTTCTCTTCTGGGGTGGGCGCGATCACGTCGAGGGCGGTGCCGTCACCGGGCACGGCCGGGCCGAGGACCATGATGTCCCAATTGTCCTTCACCTGCGCCACCGGGCGGGGGGTCACCGTGTACATCTCCTGGATGAGCTGGTGGTCCCAGTCGCGGAAGTAGCCCTTGCGACCCTTCAGGATGTCCAGCTCCTTCTCCTTCTCGAAGAAGGAGATGATCTGCGCGGAATCCGTGCTCTTGGTCTCGATCATGGCGCGGGCGACGAGCTTGGTGGCCACATAGTCGCCCCACGCCTGGTTCTCCGGCGGCTTGCCCCACTTCTTCACGAAGGCGGCGACGAAGGCCTTGGAGGACGGGGCCGAGACGTCATGGTGCCAGATGAGCGGCCAGATGCCGCCGAAGGCATCCTTGCCCGCGCCCCAGGCCACCGCCGTATCGAAGCCGAAGCCGCCGAACGGATACTGGAGGCCGAATTCCGAATACTGCTTGATGAAGTTGGTGATCTGGTTTCCGGCGAGGTTCGAGATCACCACATCCGGGCGCGACTGGCGCACCTTGAGCAGATAGGACGAGAAGTCCGTGGCGTCGGTGGGCACCAGCTCGTCGGCGATCACCTCGCCGCCATTCTGGGCGATGTAGCGCTTGGCGACGCGGGACAGATCGTGGCCGAAGGCGTAGTCGGCGGTGAGGAAGAAGAGTTTCTTGCCCTTGATGAGGCCGTCGCGCAGCATTGCCGCGCCCACCGCCTTCACATATTGGGTGTTGGCGCCTTCCACATGGAACATGTAGCGGTTGCAATCCTTGCCGCGCAGGGCATCGGAATTGCCGCCGGTGTTGACGAATACGATCTTGTTGCGCGCCGCGACCTGGGCGATGGCCAGCGCCGAGGCGGAGGAAATCTCGCCCACGATCACCGCCGCCTTGTCGCGCTCGATGTAGCGCTCCGCCTTGGAGGAGGCGGTGGCGGGGTTCACGCTGTCTTCCATCACCAGGTTGATCTTGCGGCCGTTGATTCCGCCCGCCGCGTTCAGCTCCTCCACCGCGAGCTGCACGCCCATCTGGCCATAGGCGCCGAGCGGGCCGAGGAAGCCGGTAAGCGGGGTGAGGTGGCCGAAGGTCACGGTGTCAGCCTGCGCCTTCACGATGGCCGGCATGCCGACGCCACCGAGAAGCGCGGCCGCGCCGACGCCCTTCAGGAGCGTGCGACGACCGACGGATGCGGACGCAATGCGGGCGTGATGGGGAATGTCGTTCACGGCGTCGTCTCCTCCCATGGATCCGGCTGGACGTTGCGGCGGCAGGATTTTTCCCGTTCGGACCGCTCCGGAATGATTGCCGACTGGCTCGGCTATCTGTTATCTGTGATCACACATAGCAGACGCGGAACATGGAACACAAGACACCTTCCGCCGCAGACGGCGATGCCTCAGAGGTCCGCGGCGACGAGCCGGCGGCGACGCTCGATGCCCGTGTCGGCCGCATCGTCCGCCAGACTTTGGCCGATCAGGTCTATGGGGATCTGAAGGAGCTCCTGCTCTCCGGCCGCGCCGCGCCGGGCGAGCGCTTCACCCTGCGGGGGCTGGCCGCCGCCATCGGCACAAGCGCCATGCCGGTTCGGGAAGCCGTGTCGCGCCTCGTCGCCGAGAACGCGCTGGAAGTGCTGCCCAACCGCGCCGTGCGCGTGCCCCTCATGCCCCGCGCCCGCTTCGCCGAACTGCGTCTCATCCGGATCAGCCTCGAAGGCCTCGCCGCCGCCACCGCCGCCCGCGAGGCCACGGATGAGGAGATCGCCGAGGTGGTCCGCTGCGAGCGTGCCTTCGCCGCCGAGCGGGACAAGAAGAGACCGGACGGCGCCGCCGCCATGCGCCACAACAAGGACCTGCACTTCGCCCTCTACCGCGCCGCCCACCTGCCCACCCTGATGGGGATGATCGAGGGTCTCTGGCTGCAGATCGGCCCCGTCCTCAACCTCGATTTCCGCGCCGGCCCGGAGCGGGTGCGGCAGGGGGAAGCGCACCTCCACCACGCCCGCCTCGTCGCCGCCCTCAAGGCCCGCGATTCGGACGCGGCACGGGACGCCCTGGTCGCGGATATCTGGAGCGCGGGCGACTTCATCCTCTCGCGCGACGTGCTTCCGGACTGACTCAAGACTGAACGTGCCTGAACCGGCACCTGACAGCACCGATACCCCACCCGAAAACCTAGGGAGAACGCCATGGACCTCGGCATTGCCGGCATTCGCGTCATCGTCACCGCCGGCGCCGGCGGCATCGGCCTGGAAATCGCCCGCGCCTTCCTGAAGGAGGGGGCGAAGGTGGAAGTCTGCGACGTGGACGAGGCCGCCCTGGAGGCCTTGGGGAGCACCGCGCCGGGGGCCGTCGGCACCTGGTGCGACGTGTCGGACCGGGCCTCGGTCGCCGCCTTCATGGACGGCGCGCTGGGCCGTCTCGGCGGGCTCGATGTGCTTGTAAACAATGCGGGAATCGCCGGCCCCACCGGCCGCGTGGACCAGATCTCGCCGGAGGATTGGGACCGCACTCTGGCGGTGGACATCACCGGCCATTTCAACGTCACCCGCCTCGCCGTGCCGGCCCTGAAGGAGAGCGAGAACGCCTCCATCATCGGCCTCTCCTCGGCCGCCGGCCGCTTCGGCTTTCCCCTGCGCTCGCCCTATGCGGCGGCGAAGTGGGGGGTGGTGGGCTTCATCAAGTCCCTGGCCATGGAGCTGGGCGAATTCGGTATACGCGCCAATGCCATACTGCCCGGATCGGTAGACGGCCCGCGCATCCGATCGGTGTTCGAGAACAAGGCGCGCGAACGCAACATGTCCATGGAGGAAGTGCAGGCCATGGCCCTCTCCGCCACCTCGCTGAAGCGCCTCATCCCGCCGCAACACCTTGCCAATGTTGCGGTTTTCCTGTCGTCCCCGATGGGCTCCACCATTTCCGGCCAGGCCATCGCGGTGGACGGCGACATGCAGATGCTGGTGTAGGCACCTGAACCGCCGCCGCCCTCCAGCCCAGCCGGAGGGCAGCGAAAGTCGTTTTCTACCTGAGGGTTAGATCCCGGCCTGGGATACGAACTTGGGGTTCAGATAGGCCTCGATGGCCTCCGAACCACCCTCCGAGCCATAGCCGGAATCCTTGATGCCGCCGAAAGGAACCTCAGGCAGAGCAAGGCCCAGATGGTTGATGGTCATCATGCCCGCCTGCACCCGGTGCGCCACCTGCTGGGCGGTCTTGGCCGAGCGGGTATAGGCATAGGATGCAAGGCCATAGGGCAGCCGGTTGGCCTCGGTGACGGCCTCCTCGAAATCAGAGAAGGGCAGCATCATGGCCAGCGGGCCGAACGGCTCCTCGTTCATCATCCGCATGTCGCGGGTGACGCCCGTGACCACCGTGGGCTCGAAGAAATAGCCTTTGTTTCCAATGCGCGAGCCGCCTGTCGCCACCTCGGCCCCCTTCTGACGGGCATCGGCGATGAGGGCTTCCATGGCCGGGATGCGGCGCTCGTTGGCGAGCGGGCCCATGGTGGTGCCGGCGTCCAGGCCATTGCCCACCTTCACCGCCTTGGCGACGGTGACGAAGGCGTCCACGAATTGCTCGTAGACCTTCTCCTGAATGAGGTAGCGGGTCGGCGAGACGCACACCTGCCCGGCGTTGCGGAACTTGGCGGTGGCGATCTGCTTGGCCGCGGCGGCCACGTCCGCATCATCGAAAACGATGACCGGCGAATGCCCGCCCAGCTCCATGGTGGCGCGCTTCATGTGCTCACCGGCGAGCGCCGCCAGCCGCTTGCCCACCGGGGTGGAGCCGGTGAAGGTGATCTTGCGGATGGTCGGGTGCGGGATGAGATATTCGCTCACTTCCGCCGGCACGCCATAGACGAGCCCGATGACACCGGCCGGCACGCCCACGTCCACGAAAGCACGGATCAGCTCGGCGGGGGACGCCGGCGTCTCCTCCGGCGCCTTCACGATGATGGAGCAGCCCGCCGCCAGCGCGCCGCACAGCTTGCGTACCACCTGGTTGAGGGGGAAATTCCACGGCGTGAAGGCCGCGACAGGCCCCACCGGCTCCTTGATGACGAGCTGATAGACGCCGGGCGCGCGGGCGGGAATGACGCGGCCATAGGCGCGGCGGGCTTCCTCGGCGAACCAGTCGATGATGTCGGCAGCCGCCAGCGTCTCCATCCGCGCTTCGATGAGCGGCTTGCCCTGCTCCAGCGTCATCAGCCGGGCGATGCCGTCGGCGCGCTCGCGCAGCAGGTCGGCGGCCTTGCGCATGAGCTTGGACCGATCAAAGGCCGATACCTTGCTCCAGGTCGCAAAGCCGCGCTCAGTCGCCTCCAGCGCCGCGTCGAGGTCGGCCCGCGAGCAGTGCGCGACCGAGCCGATCTCCTCCTCCGTGGCGGGATTGATGACCGGGATGCGGCGGCCACCCTCGGCGTCGCGCCAGACACCGTCGATGTGGAGCTGGACGTTGGGATAGGCATCGGACATCGGGCTTCCTCCTTGGGGCGCCGCGCCGTGGATCGCGCAGGCGCCGGTCGAACCGTGTATTCGAATCGGTCTTTGCGCCCCGGTGGGCCGTAGGCCGCCGCTCATCCGGCCATCCGGCTGGAGCGCTGCGGGAAACGAACACCGAAAGTGGAGTGGCGGGCGGGCGCCGGGGCGGGCGCGCATCCTATGCGGCAACGGTGCGGTTGAGAACCTGCGGCCGGCGCGGGGAAACCGGTGCGAGGTCCGCAGCGTTGGCATGGCTGGACGGCGGAATGCCGAGCCAGAGCGGAGAAACCCATGAACACCGCGAACCTGCAATTGGAAGGCGTGCTCCTCGCCTTGTCGCGCCTGCTCGAGACCATGCGGAACAAGGGCCTTCTCACCTCCGGCGAGATCGAGACAGCCCTCGCCGAGGCGGAGGACGCCTGCCGCCGCGATGCCGCCTGCCGCACCATCAGCCCGGGCCAGGCCGAAGGGGTGTTGTTCCCCATCCGCTTCCTGCGCGCGGCCACCAATCGCCAGGAAGGCCCCTCCCCGACCTTCACCGACATCGCCACGTCCATCGGCGAGAACAAGGACACGCACGGCTGAGCCCGCGTACGGCGCCGGCCCCTCTGCGATCGGGCTCTGGCGCCGAGGGGTTCCCAAAGGGAATCAAGCGCGGGTACGCTCCGGCACCGTCATCCGGACAGGCCGGCGCCGCAATTGTGTGGGGAGGCGCCGCTGACGGCCGATCTCGACCTCATGCAGATCAGCCTCGTCACCGGCGGCACCTCAGCGGTTGCCATGGTCATTTTATGATCGTGCTTCGACCTGCGGTCGCTGCCGCAGGCCATCGGCGCGTCCCTTGCGGTGCTTGACCGGGATTTCGGCACCATCAGTGCGCGCGGGTTCCAGCGCGGGCTCGGCAGCATCCTGGGCGCGCTCGCTGAGCTGGCCGCGCTCCTGCTCCAGCTCCAGCTCGATAATCTTCTCGTCTATCTGGCGGTGCTCGCGAGCGGCATCTTCTATTTCTCCCGCTTGCTCACCGACGGCGGCCCGCCCGCCGAACTGATGCCGGTGGTGGAACGCCTCACCGGTATCTTCATCGGCGTCGCCCTGATGCGGATCGCGTCACTCGTCCTGTCCGCGCTTCACAACAGGCAGCTCACGCCAGCCCCGACTGTCAACCAGGCTGGCTAGGGTGCCCTCTCCAGCATCAAGCCAGAACGCGGCGCTGCAGCCGCCGCGCGAGGCGCGCCGGCCCGTAGTGCCACGCGAGCGTCACCTTGTCCGCGAACGCAAGGCCGGCGACCTTGCGGGGCACGAACCAGGCGTTGTGCCCGGTGCGACGGACCGGCACATAATCATGCGCCCGCAACAGGCGGCGGCTGCGGCCGAAATCCACCCGGTCGTCGACCAGGATGAGACGTGGCTTGAAACGGGAGGCAGTGAAGCCGGAAAGGACGTCGGCCTCGGTGCCCCCCACGTCGAGGGACAGGAAGTCGAAGCTGGTGATGCCTGCCTCCGCCAGAATGTCATCAAGCGTTCTGGCCGCCACGCGCATCACGCCGCTCGGCTGGTCGCCTGGGAACAGGTGTGACCGCGCCTCCCATCCCAGAAGCCAGAGCTGAAGTATGTCTGGCGCTCCGGGCGCCGCACAGGCGACCGGGACGACCGGAGACTTTCGTGTCGTCTCCAACGCCTTGGCCAGCTCGACGGACGGCTCGATGAGCAGACCCTTCCAGCCGTTCAGCTCGAGATGATAGGTCTGGCTGCCGCGGATGGGATCCCCCGCACCGACATCGACGAACGTTCCGACGGCATTTCCGAGCCAAGCCGCCACAAGACCTCTCTCATGGTGAGAGGGATTGATGACGCGACCACCGTCATCAGCAAGAACAGCTGCACCCATGGCACTCCACCCGCTTAACTCCGCGGAAAGTGCCCGGGTACCGAAATTTTCACAATGATAATCGGGTTCAGATTGTAGTCATAATATTCAGAATGGACCTATCTATATTAAAATATGAGGTCAAAAATAGTTCGTAGCAACACGCAATTTTAGCGAAATACAATTTTCGTTCGGACATATTACCAAATGAGCGCCCGGAGGGTTTCGGCAAAGCGCCGGCCGGCCTGACGCACGGAAGCTCCGCCCTTATGGGTCAGCTGGAGCCATACCCTTCGGCGATCCTCGGGGTCGGGATGGCGCTCGACAAGCCCTTCCTGCTCAAGCGCTTCGAGGCGACGCAAGGCTGTGGTGGTGGAGGTTCCGACCCCCGCGCATAGCGCCGAGACCGAAACCTGCCGGCCAGCAGCCTGCGCCATGGCGAGATCGAGCAGCATTTCCCAGGCGGCATCTCCGCCGGCAATCCTCGGAAGAACCCGCTTGCGGTCCATGCGCAGGCCGTCAAGCAGGCGCAGAAGAGACAGAGGATCGTCGAACAAGGTCGCTGCCCGCCGCTTCTGCACGGAGAGATCCAGCGCACGCCGAATGGCGGCCACGAGATTGGCGATTTCGACCGGCTTTTGGAGAAAATCAACCGCGCCCATGCGCAGGGCGGCAACGGAGTTCTCCAGCGATGCATTTCCCGTGAGTATGATGGGGAGAATCTGCGGGCCTTGACGAAGTTCACCCACACGACGGATCAGCTCAAGACCGTCAAGATCCGGCATGGCAAGGTCGGTGACCAGCACGCGTATGGCGAAGTTCTGCTCGACGATATCGAGAGCGCTCAAAGGCGAAGAGGCGCAGACCACTGGCAGGTTCTCGAGCGCGAGGCCCTCTCGCACCTCAAGAAGGAACTCCTTGTCGTCATCGACGACGATGACCGCAACATCCCGCATCGCCCAACTGCCATCACACGCGCCATGGCCACCCCCGGCACGAACAGCCGTCGGCACGGGAGTTCCTGTCAAAGCCACCCCGGAGGTCGAGCTAGGCGGGTATCATGCTAGGCTCATGCGATCCAGATCAGATCGATCCAATCTATCCCCATTTGGACCAATTTTCGCCAAGGAGCAGATATTTAGAGTTGATTGAATGCCGTATACGTCAACCCAAGCGTAGCTATGTCCTGCCGGAAAGGTTTCGGAGGTATCCTGAGAGGGGATGACGGCCATAGGCGACAGCGCCAGCCGCGAGCCGGCTACTGGACCGGAACCTTACGGGTCGATGGCGAGATGGCGCGGTCCCGGCTCAGGCCGAGACCGCCTCCGGTGCTTCGATCTGCCGAACGCGGTCCATCACCGCCTTCTGCACCTTCTCGAATGCGCGCACTTCGATCTGGCGCACGCGCTCGCGTGAGACGCCGAACTCGGCGGCAAGGTCTTCCAGCGTCATCGGGTCGTCGGAGAGCCGGCGCGCCTCGAAGATGCGGCGCTCACGGTCGTTGAGCACGGACAGGGCGCCGGACAGGGCCGAGCGGCGGTTGCTCAGCTCCTCGCTCTCGGCGAGTTGCTCCTCCTGGTCCTGGCGCTCGTCCACCAGCCAGTCCTGCCACTCGCCGCCTTCCGAATCCTCGCGGATGGGGGCGTTGAGGGAGGCGTCTCCGGACAGGCGGCGGTTCATGTCCACCACGTCCTGCTCGGTCACACCGAGCTTGGTGGCGATCTGCTTCACCTGATCGGGACGCAGGTCGCCCTCTTCCAACGCGGAAATCTGGCTCTTGGCCTTGCGCAGGTTGAAGAACAGCTTCTTCTGCGCCGCCGTGGTGCCCATCTTCACAAGGCTCCACGAGCGCAGGATGTATTCCTGGATGGAGGCGCGGATCCACCACATGGCATAAGTGGCGAGGCGGAAGCCCTTTTCGGGCTCGAACCGCTTCACCGCCTGCATGAGGCCCACATTGCCCTCGGAGATCACCTCGGAAATGGGCAGGCCATAGCCGCGGTATCCCATGGCGATCTTGGCCACGAGGCGCAGATGGCTCGTCACCAGCTTGTGAGCGGCGTCCCGGTCCCCGTGCTCGCGCCAGCTCTTCGCGAGCATATATTCCTCCTGCGGCTCCAGCATGGGGAACCGCCGGATTTCCTCCAGGTACCGCGAAAGCCCGCCCTCTGCGGAGGGAATGGGCATTGACTTCTGCTGGGCCATCACGAGGCCTCCTTCTCCCGCGGCCCCCATCCGGGCAGCCGCTCGTGCGGCCGCATGACGCCGACCGCGACGCACGATAATATAGATACGAACGAAAGGCGGATAGGTTTCATCCTCTCACGTCGCTGCGAGAGCGGATTGCGTTTCTGCACGCTCGCGATCAGTCGCGCAGCGCCGCCTTGAGCGCCGCAAGATCCTGCGGCAGCTCGCTTTCAAACGACAATTCCTCGCCGGTCACCGGGTGCGCGAAGCCGAGCCGAGCGGCGTGCAGCGCCTGCCGGCCAAGCGCGGCGAGGCAAGCCCGGGCCTCGTCCGGCAGCAGCGACACCTTGGTCCGGAAGCCCTGGCCGTACACCTCGTCGCCGAGCAGCGGATGGCCGGCATGGGCCATGTGGACGCGGATCTGGTGGGTGCGCCCGGTCTCCAGCCGGCATTCGATAAGGCTCGCGACCTCGGTGCCGGTCTTGCCGACGAAAGTCTCCAGCACCTCCCAATGGGTCACTGCGTGACGGCCGGAACCCCGCACCGCCATCTTCTGGCGATGGGTGGGGTGCCGGTCGATGGGGGCGTCCACCCGGCCGCGAGGCTCGGGCACGCCCCAGACGAAGGCGAGATAGGCCCGCTCCAGCGGGCCGGTACGGCCATGGTCGGCGAACTGGGCGGCGAGGCCCTTGTGAGCGGCGTCGGACTTGGCCACCACCAGCAGGCCCGACGTATCCTTGTCGATGCGGTGGACGATACCCGGCCGCCGCACGCCACCAATGCCGGAGAGGCTGTCGCCGCAATGGTGCAGGAGAGCGTTCACCAGCGTGCCCGAGGCATGGCCCGGCGCCGGATGCACCACCAGCCCGGCCGGCTTGTCGATGACAATGAGATGATCGTCCTCGAAGGCGATGGTGAGCGGGAGGTCCTCCGGCACCGGCTCGGCCGGCTCGGGAGGCGGCAGGGTCAGGGTGTAGACCTCGCCGGCATTGACCCTCGCGGCCGCGTCCCCTACCACTCCCCCGCCGATGGACACCTGCCCTTCCGCAACGAGACGCTGGATGCGGGTGCGGCTGAGTTCGGGCGCAAGGCGCGCCAGGACGCGATCCAGCCGCTGCCCCGCATCCTCGGGGGCGACGGCGAGGGAGAGGCTCACGCCAGCGTCCTGACCGGCTTCGTCCGGCCCGATGTCGTCGGTGAGGTCGTCGAAGCCGTCGACAAGGGCAGCTTCGGTCGTCTTCGCGTTCATTCTCGTCCCGTCAGGAGCCCCGGCCCCTCATGTTCCACCGCCCGCCCCAGATCGACACCCCCGAAGAGGCGCTGACGCCGGAACAGGAGCGCGTCATCCGCAAGTTCCGCCGCTTCTCCAGCATCTCCATGCTGGTCATGGTGCTGGGGGTGGCGGCCGTGTTCGGCGTGATCGGTTATCGCATGATCCGGGCGAAACCGCTTGCGTCGGGCGAAATGACCGCGCTGCTGCCCAAGGGCGCCCGCATTGTCTCCACCGCCGTCTCCGGCGACGTGGTGGTGGTGGCCATCGAGGTCAACGGCGCGACCGAGATCCGCACCTTCGATGCCCGCACCCTCGCCCCGGCGGGTCGGCTGCGCTTCGCGGTGGAGCCCTGAGCTACTGGAGCGATCCCTCGCCGTCCCCCGGCATGCGGGCCAGCATCATCTGGGTGATGGCCACCAGCATGTCCGCGCGGGCCTTGAGGTTCTCCGCCTCCAGCAGCGCCTGCTTCTCCAGCGCGCCGTAGGGTGACATCACCGAGAGCGCGTTCACCAAAGTCTCGGTGCCGGCCTGGCGGATACCGTCCCAGTCGGCTTCCAGCTTGTTGGCGTCGAGGAAGGCCGCGAGCGCGGCCAGCACCGCCTCCCGGTCCACCTCCGCCTCGCCGGCCGAGACATCGAAATCCTCGGCGAACAGGGCCGTATCGATGCGGAACTGGCGATAGGGGGTAGTCACCGCCATCTCCTCCACCACGCGGAAACGGCAGATGCCGCTCAGGGTAATGAGATAGCGCCCGTCCCCGGTCTCGCCGAACTGGGTGAGACGCCCCACGCAGCCCACCTTGTGCACAGCCGGTCCGCTCGCGCCCGCAGGCGCCGCCTCGTCGGGCTGGATCATGCCGATGATCCGCGCGCCGGCCAGCGCATCGTCCACCATGGCGAGATAGCGCGGCTCGAAGATGTTGAGCGGCAGCTCCGCCCGCGGCAGCAGCAAGGCACCGGTGAGCGGAAACACGGGGATCACCGGCGGAATGTCCGCCGGCGACAGGTAATTGCGGTTGTTAGCCACGAAAAAATCCTTCTCGAGCGCCTTCGAGCGAAACTCCGTCCGCGTCGGCAAAGCGCATCGACCAATGATCGAAAGCTGCGTCTCGCCCCGGAATAAGGAAAGGCCGCGCTCTCAGGCGAACATGATCGCCGACAATTTCTTACGTCCTGAAAGGGTGAGCGGATCGGTCGGGCCCCAGGCCTCGAACAACTGGACCAGCTGCTTGCGCGCGGCATCTTCGTTCCAGGCGCGGTCGCGCTTGACGATGTCGAGCAGGTGGATCAGCGCGTCTTCGCGGCGCCCCTTGGCGTTGAGCCCGATCGCGAGATCAAAGCGGGCCTGATGGTCGGCCGGGTCGAGGTCGAGCTTCGCCTGCAGCGTCGCGAGGTCACCCAGCGAGGCGGCCTGCTCGGCGACATCGAGGGCGGCGCGGGCGGCGGCAACGGACGGGTCGTTGGCCTTGTCGGCGGGCGCAAGCGCCAGCGTCGCCTTGGCCTGCTCCAGCGCGCCGGCCGCGACCTGGGTGCGCACGAGGCCGGCGAGGGCCTTCAGATTGTCCGGCTCCTCGCCCAGCACGCCGGCGAAGATTTCGGCCGCAGCGGTCAGGTCGCCGTCCGCCAGCGCGCCTTCGGCCGCCGCAAGGGCTTCCTCCAGTCCGTCCGTGGCAGGCCCGATGAGGCGATCGATGAACGCCTTCACCTGTCCCTCCGGCAGGGCGCCCATGAAACCGTCCACCGGCTGGCCGTTCACGAAGGCATAGACGGTGGGCACCGACTGGATGCCGAGCTTGCCGGGGATCACCGGATGGTCGTCGATGTTCAGCTTGGCGAGGCGCACCTTGCCCTTGGCGGCTTTCACCACCTTCTCGATGACCGGCGTCAGCGTCTTGCACGGGCCGCACCACGGCGCCCAGAAATCCACGAGGACCGGACGGCGCTTCGATTCCTCCATCACCTCTGCCATGAAGGTCTGGGTGGTGGTGTCGATGATGTCGCCGCCGGCGCTGTCCGAACCCGCAGCCGGTTTGGCACCCGTGGCGCCTGCCTGATTGAGCAGCATGTGTCGCAATCCCCGAAAATCCAGCCCCGCAGCGCCCGAAGGCGCCATCGCCGGGTCGGCCCCCCATAAATGGGGCGCAGACACACCGACGCAATGCGGCGCTTGCCGCCTTGTACCCCTTTCAACGGTGGAAGGTAAGGCAGGAGGCGCCGGCGCAACCACAAGACGCATCTGCGTGCACCTCCCGCCGACGCACAAGGCACCCCCTGTGGATCGTTGACAAACCAAGGCTTGCGCGGGGGTGATGGCCCATGCACGCTGGTTTGACCTCCACCGGAAAGGCTGGCACACCCCGCGGCGATGACCCTGTTCCCCATTCCCACAGCCAAGATCGCGGCATGAAGTTCGACCGCCTGCGGCTCGTGGGCTTCAAGACCTTCGTCGAGCCCACCGATCTCCTGATCGAGCCCGGCCTTACCGGCGTGGTGGGGCCGAACGGGTGCGGCAAGTCCAATCTTGTCGAGGCGCTGCGCTGGGTGATGGGCGAAAGCTCCTACAAGGCCATGCGCGCCAACGACATGGAGGATGTCATCTTCTCCGGCACCACGGGGAGGCCGGCGCGCAATTCCGCAGAGGTGGTGCTGCACCTCGACAATTCCGACCGCACCGCCCCTGCCGCCTTCAACGAGTGGGACCAGCTGGAGATCGTCCGCCGCATCGAACGCGGTGCCGGATCGAGCTACCGCATCAATGGCAAGGACGTCCGTGCGCGCGACGTCCAGCTCATCTTCGCCGATGCCTCCACCGGCGCCCGCTCCCCCGCCCTCGTGCGGCAGGGGCAGATCGGCGAGATCGTCGGCGCCAAGCCCAATGCCCGCCGCCGCATTCTGGAAGAGGCCGCCGGCGTCGCCGGCCTTCACGCCCGCCGCCATGAGGCCGAGACCCGTCTGAAGGCCGCAGAGCAGAACCTGCTGCGGCTGGAGGATGTCATCACCCAGTTGGGCACGCAGGTGGACAGCCTGCGCCGCCAATCGCGCCAGACCGTGCGCTACAAGTCGCTGGCCGCCGAAATTCGCCAGTGCGAGGCAACCCTGCTCTGGCTGCGCTGGCAGGACGTCACCAAAGCGCTGGCCGACGCCGAGCAAGCCGTTGAAGCCGCCAAGCGCGACGGGGCCGAGCACACGCGCCTGCAGGCCGAGGCCGCGCGCCTTCAGGCCCTTGCCGCCCATGCGCTCCCGGCGCTCCGCCAGAAGGAGGCGGAAGCCGCCGCCGCCTTGCAGCGCCTGACCCATGCCCGGCAGGAGCTGGACGCCGAAGAGGCGCGCCTTGCCGCCCGCAAGGAGGAGCTGGAACGTCGCCTCGTCCAGCTGGCTCAGGATACCGCCCGCGAAGAGGCCCTCTCCCACGACGCCGAGAGCGTGCTGGAGCGTCTCGCCACCGAGGCCGAAAACCTGCGCTTTGAGCAGGAGGAGGCGGCCGAGCGCGAAGCCATCGCCGCCGACATGCAGGAGGAGGCCGCCGCCTTTCTGGAGGAGGCCGAGCGCGCCCTTGAGGAAAAGACCGCGCACTTTGCCGATCTCGGCGCCCGCCGCGCTTCGCTGGAGCAGCTTCTGCGCGAGACGCGCGACCGGCTGGTGCGCAACGCCGCCGAGCGCGCCTCCGTGGAGGCCGAGGAAAGCCGCCTGAAGCAGCAGGCCGGCACCGACGCCCTCGAAGGCCTGCGCATGGAGGCCGAGGCCGCCCGCGACGCCTTGGCCGAGGCCGAGGAAGCGAGCATCGACGCCGAGGTGGCCCACACTGTCGCCCGCCGCGCCATTGAGGAACTGCGCCCGACCCTCGCCGAGGCGCAGGCGCGCTTCGGCCGTCTGGAGACCGAGGCGCGGACGCTGGCGAAGGTGCTCCAGTCCAGCGATGCGCGCTTCCCGCCTGTGGCCGATCTCGTCACCGTCGCCAAAGGCTATGAGACGGCGTTGGGCGCCGCCTTGGGCGACGATCTCGACCTGCCGGTGGACGGCGCCGCCCCCGCCCGCTGGGCCGGTGCGGCATTGGACCCGTCCGACCCCCCTTTGCCGCACGGCGCCCAGCCCCTCTCCCGCTTCGTCTCCGGCGCCCCGGCGCTGGCACGGCGGCTGGCGCAGGTGGGCATCGTGGCCCGCGCCGACGGTCCAGCGCTGGCGAGCCGTCTGAAGGCCGGCCAGCGCCTCGTCTCCATGGAGGGGGACCTTTGGCGCTGGGACGGCGTGGTCGCCGCCGCTGACGCCCCCACAGCCGCCGCTCGCCGCCTCGCCGAGCGCAACCGCCTCGCCGACATCGAGGCCGAGGCGGCGCTGGCGGAAGCACATCTGGACGAAGTGCGCGCCACCCTCGCAGACCGCGAAAGTGTCTTGCGTCAGGCCGCCGAGGGCGAAAATCTCGCCCGGGAGGCCCGCCGCGCCGCGCAGCGCTCCGCCGAGGCGAGCCGCGCCACGCTGGAGGCGGCCGAGCGCCGCGCTGCCCAGCATCTCGCGCGGCTCTCCGCACTGGCCGAGGCCCGCAATCGCCTCGCCGCCGTGCGGGCCGAATCGGAGGCGTCGCTGACCGACGCCGAGCGCCAGCTCGCCGCCCTCGACACGCCACAGGTGCTCGAATCGGAGCTGGCCCGCGCCCGCGCGGACACCGCCGAGCGCCGCGCCGCCGTGGCCGAAGCCCGCGCCCGGCTCGATGCACTGCGACGCGATGCCACCCAGCGCATGCGCCGGCTGGAAGCCATTGCCGCGGAAGAACGCTCCTGGCGCCAGCGCGCCGGAGGTGCCGGGGAACGGCTTGCCGCGGTCGCTGCCCGAGAAGCCGAGGCGAAGGCCGAGCTCGCCGAGATCGAGGAAGCGCCCTCCGAATTCATCCGCCGCCGTCGTGCGATCATGAATGCGCTGGAAGAGGCGGAGGCCGCCCGCCGCGAGGCCGCCGACCGGCTCGCCGAGGGCGAGGAGGCACTCGCTGCCGCCGACCGGGCCGCCCGCGACGCACTGGA
>NZ_JAYRPE010000026.1:0-11065 GCF_041911315.1 Xanthobacter sp.
CGGCAGGGCCGGGGCATCGGCCGCCGGGCCGTCCTGCGGCGCGGGCGCATCGGCCGCGCGGCGGGCCGGCAGCCGCAGCAGCAGAGCGGCGGCGAACAGGAAGCTTGCGACTAGCGCGGCGCCGAGCGGCCAGAAGAACAGGGTGAGGGCCGGCCGCACATATTGCGGGTCGCCGGCCACCGGCTCCAGCTTGTCGATCTCGGCATAGATGCCGGCCAGGGCCTGCTGGTCGCGGGCGCGGAAATACTTGCCGCCGGTGAGGCCGGAAATGGCCTTGAGCGCGCCCTCGTCCAGATCCGAGGACGGGTTCATGGGCGCGCCGGGGACGAACTCCCCGGCATCGGAGCCGACGCCGATGGTGTGGATGCGCAGGTGCTCCTTGGCGGCGATGGCCGCGGCCTGGAGCGGATCGAGCACGCCTGAGGTGTTGGCGCCATCGGTCAGCAGCACCACCACCCGCTCCTTCTCCGGTCCGTCGCGCAGGGTCTTCACCGCGAGGCCGATGGCGTCGCCGATGGAGGTGTTGCGTCCGGTCATGTCGATGGTGGCCTGCGCGAGCAGCTCGCGCACCGCCCGGCGGTCGAGGGTGAGGGGGGCCTGCACATAGGCGCGGGTGCTGAACAGGATGAGGCCCACCCGGTCGCCGGCGCGGCGGGCGATGAAGTCGTCCGCCACCTTCTTGACCACCTGCAGCCGGTCCATCGGCTGGTTGAGGGCGAGGTCGCGCTGCGCCATGGAGGCGGAGAGATCGATGACCAGCATGATCTCTCGCCCCTCCATCGGCACCTCCACCGGCCGGCCCACATAGATGGGCTGGGCGGCGGCGATCACGAGCAGGGTCCAGATGAAGGCAAGCGCGGCGAGGCGCGTCCTGCGCCACGCCGGCCGGCCCGGCGTCACCAGCCCGGCGCGGGCGAGCGCGGCGAAGAAGGGCAGGCGCAGCGCGCCCGCCTTCTGCTCGCGGGCGCGGGGTATCGCGAAGTAAGCGAGGAGGGGGACCGGCAGCAGTGCCAGCATCCAGGGCCAGGCGAGCGTGATCATCGGCGCGCCCGGATATGGCGCCGCACCGCGTCGGCGAGGGTGGCGGGGGTGATGCTGCCGGCGGCGACCTGCTCCGCCGTCTGAGCCGGCATGTAGGGGGCGCGGGCGAGGA
Organism: Xanthobacter sp.; assembly: GCF_041911315.1. Classification (NCBI taxonomy): domain Bacteria; kingdom Pseudomonadati; phylum Pseudomonadota; class Alphaproteobacteria; order Hyphomicrobiales; family Xanthobacteraceae; genus Xanthobacter; species Xanthobacter sp. The sequence goes on from NZ_JAYRPE010000026.1 coordinate 1,154, forward strand.
ACGCGGCTTCCCGCGGGGCGAAGGGCGCGCGGCCGGTCACGAGCAGGCGGGCCCAGGCCTCGCCGGTGAGCGTCGCCTTCGCCTCGCCGGACTCGGCACGCACCAGCCGGCGCAGCACGTCCGAGGCGGCGACCGCGACGGCGTGGGTGTCGTCCGGTTCGGCGCGGCCGATTTCGGCATCGAACATCTTCAGGGCCTTGTAGGCGAGCGTCTGCCGCCAGCGCCATTCGCGCACGGCGAGGACGATGAGCACCAGCACCACCAGCCCGGCCAGCACGTACCAGCCCGGCGCCAGCGGAAAGAGGGGCACGTCCGGGGGCAGATGGATGTCGCGCAGCGCCGCCAGCGGGTCCTCGGCCGAGCCCGGCACGGGCGGGGCGGGCGGCGCTCCGTTGAGGAAATCCGGCGTCTGGAAATTGGGCGGTGTCGCCGCCGGAGCACCGCCGGGCGCAATGAGCTGGGTGGGGCCGGCGGCGGCCCCCGGCGTGGTGGTTGCGGGCGCGATGGCGGGGGTGGTCATCGCGCCGCCGTCCGTCCTGCGCCAGGGGCGATCACCCCGGCTGCGCCGGCGCGCGCCGAGACGGCCGCCTGCCGCATCCGCTCGGGGTTGAGGACTTCCGCCGGATCGCAGCCGGTCTCGAGGTCCATCAGGGTGAGACCGCGCTCGCGGCAGAGGCGCTCCAGCGCGCCGCGTCGATCGGCAAAGCGCCGGGCGTAGCCTTCCCGGGCCGACGCGCGACTGTCGTCGAGGCGGGCGACGGCCACTCCGTCGGTGACGGGGAAGACGCCGCCGGAGGGCATCTGCGTCTCCAGTCGGTCATAGACGAACAGGCAGGTGACATGCCCGTCCAGCGCGATGCGGCCGAGTTCGCGGGCGGCGTGCTCGTCGAGGTCGGCGAAATCGGAGACGAGGAAGATCAGCGTGCCGGGCTTCACCAGCGGCCGCAGCCGGGCCAGCGCCTCGCCGAGCGTCGGCTCCGAGCCGGGCGGGCCGAGGCGTTCGGCGGTGGCGTCGGCGATGGAGCGCACGAAGGCGAGGATACGCCGGCGCGTACGTTCGGCGCGCAGCGCGATGATGCCGGAGGGGGAGAGCACCAGCCCGCCCACCCGGTCGCCGCCGCCGATGCCGATCCACGCCAGCACCGCCGCCGCCTTGGCCGCCAGCACCGACTTGAAGCAGTCACGGGTGCCGAAGCGCATGGAGGCGCGCGCATCCACCAGCACCAGCACCGGGCGCTCGCGCTCCTCCTGGAACAGCTTGGTGTGCGTCTTGCCGGTGCGGGCCGTGACCCGCCAGTCGATGGTGCGCACGTCGTCGCCGGGATGGTAGACGCGCACCTCGTCGAACTCCATGCCGCGGCCGCGGAAGGAGGAACTGTGGCCCCCATAAAGCTGGCTGCTGACGCGCTTGCCGCCCGAGAAGCCGCCCTGCACGCGCGGACGCGCCGCCACGAGGTCGGCGAGGCGGGCGACGACGCCCCGGAGCGGATCGCGCTCGGCCATGGCGTGTGTCGCCTCAGCCCACCGGCACGCGGGCGAGCAGCAGGTCGATGAAGTCGTCGCTGGTCACGCCGTCGGCCTCTGCCTCGAAGGTCATCAGCACGCGATGGCGCAGCACGGGCTTGGCGATGGCCTGCACGTCCTCGGGAATCACATAATCGCGCTTGCGCCGCCAAGCATGGGCGCGGGCGCAGCGGTCGAGGGCGATGGTGCCGCGCGGGCTGGCGCCGAACCCGACGAGGCCCTGGAGATCCGCACCGTAAAGTTCGGGACGGCGCGTCGCCTGCACGAGCTGGAGCAGATATTCCTCCACCTGCTCCGCCATGTGCACGGCGAGCACCTCGCGCCGGGCGGCGAACACCACTTCCTGCGGCAGCGGCGCGCCGAAATCCGGCGACTCGCCCCGGGCCTCGCCGCGCACGAGGCGCAGGATTTGGCGTTCGGCGTCGAGGTCCGGGAAGTCGATGCGCACATGCAGCAGGAAGCGGTCGAGCTGCGCCTCGGGCAGGGGATAGGTGCCTTCCTGCTCGATAGGATTCTGCGTCGCCATCACCATGAAGAGCGGCGGCAGGCGGCGGGTGGTGCGCCCCACCGTCACCTGACGCTCCGCCATGGCTTCCAGCAGCGCCGACTGCACCTTGGCGGGCGCGCGGTTGATCTCGTCCGCCAGGATGAAATTGTGGAACACCGGCCCTTCCTGGAACTGGAAGCTGCCGTCTTCCGGCCGGTAGATGTCGGTGCCGGTGAGGTCGGAGGGCAGAAGGTCCGGCGTGAACTGGATGCGCTGGTCGGTGAGGTCGATGGCATGGGCCAGCGCCTTGATGGCCTTGGTCTTGGCAAGGCCCGGCGCGCCTTCCACCAGAAGGTGGCCGTCGGCGAGCACGGCGATCAGCAGCAGTTCCACGAAGGCCGGCTGACCGAGGATGCAGGCATTCATATAGACCGAGAGGTCGTCGAAGGCGCGGGCGAGGCTGCTGCGGTCGATGACCGGCGGGCGCGGGCGGGCAGACGAGGCGGCGGGCGGCTCCCGGCGTGCGGCATCGAGGAAGGACGCGTCTCGGCTCGTGCTCATCTCTTGCTCGCGCTCGACTCTCGGGTTCGGCCACGGGGCCCGTCGGCGCCATGGCGGGGCGGCTGCTCCCCCTGCACCACCGCCGGGAGAGCGCCTCATCGGCTCCTTATAGCGTCGCGGCTTCCGCGTCACACCTTATCTTGCGTTCATTTTTGAGGGATGGCGCCATTTTCTGCCCGGCCGCGCCGGTGCCGGAGGGGCATACGGCGCAGCGGCAGACGGAGGGGCAGACGGGCGTCTGTGTCGCTTTCATTCCAGTTTGCCGTCGCATTTCCACGAGAGCCGGGCACCGGGCAGGCGCATTGTCGCGGTCGAACAGGGGACACCCCCGGTTTCTCCATTCAGAGACCCCCATGCGCCGCTTCTCCCTTCCTACCCTCCTCGCCGAGGCGCTGAATGCCCACAAGGGCTGGAGCCGCCAGTGGCGCAACCCGACGCCCAAGCCGGCCTACGATGTCCTCATCATCGGCGGCGGCAGCCACGGCCTCGGCGCCGCCTACTACCTCGCCAAGGAGCATGGCATCCGCAACATCGCGGTGCTGGAGAAGGGCTGGATCGGCGGCGGCAATTCCGGCCGCAACACCACCATCATCCGCTCCAACTACCTCTATGACGAAAGCGCCGCCCTCTACGAGCACGCCGTGAAGCTGTGGGAAGGGCTCTCGCAGGAGCTGAACTACAACGTCATGTTCTCCCAGCGCGGCGTGCTGATGCTGGCCCACAACCAGCACGACGTGCAGAGCTTCAAGCGCCACGTCTATTCCAACCGCCTCAACGGCATCGACAACGAGTGGCTGACGCGGGAACAGACCAAGGAGTTCTGCCCGCAGCTGAACATCTCGCCGGACATCCGATATCCCGTGCTCGGCGGCGCCCTCCAGCGGCGCGGCGGCACGGCGCGGCACGATGCGGTGGTGTGGGGCTATGCCCGTGGCGCGGACGCGCTCGGTGTCGACATCATCCAGAACTGCGAGGTCACGGCCATCAACCGCGGGCCGGACGGCGCCGTGACCGGGGTGGAGACCACGCGCGGGCCGATCGGGGCCAAGAAGATCGGCGTCTCGGCGGCGGGGCACACCTCCATGGTCATGGCCATGGCGGGGGTGCGGATGCCGCTGGAGAGCTTTCCCCTTCAGGCGCTGGTCTCCGAGCCGGTGAAGCCGTGCTTTCCCTGCGTGCTCATGTCGAACGCGGTGCACGCCTATATCTCCCAGTCCGACAAGGGCGAGCTGGTGATCGGCGCGGGGACGGACCAGTACGTCTCCTACAGCCAGCAGGGCGGGCTCCACATCACCACCCACACGCTGGACGCCATCTGCGAGCTGTTCCCCCAGTTCACGCGCATGAAGATGCTGCGCAACTGGGGCGGCATCGTCGACGTGACGCCGGACCGCTCGCCCATCATCGGCAAGACGCCGGTGAAGGGCCTCTATGTGAATTGCGGCTGGGGCACGGGCGGCTTCAAGGCGACACCGGGCTCGGCCCATGTGTTCGCCCACACCATCGCCTGCGACGAGCCCCACCCCGTCAACGCCCCCTTCACCCTCGACCGCTTCCGCACCGGCCGCCTCATCGACGAGGCGGCGGCGGCGGCGGTGGCGCATTGAGATCAGGCCATGCTGCTCGTTCCCTGTCCCTATTGCGGGCCGCGCCCCGAGGTGGAATTCCGCTGCGGCGGCGAGGCGCACATCGCCCGCCCGGCTGATCCCGATGCCCTCGATGACGCCGCCTGGGCCGAATACCTCTTCGCCCGCACCAGCCCGAAGGGCGTCCATGCCGAGCGCTGGCTGCACGCCCACGGCTGCGGCCGCTGGTTCAACGCGCTGCGCAACACGGTGAGCGACGCCTTCCTCACCACCTACGAGATGGGCCAGCCGCGCCCCGATATCGCGGGAGATCGCTGATGGCCCAGGATTTCCGTCTTCCCGGCCGGGGCCGCATCGACCGCAAGAAGCAGCCCATTGCCTTCACCTTCAACGGCCGCACCGTCGAGGGCTATGAAGGGGATACGCTCGCCTCGGCGCTGCTCGCCAATGGCATCCGGCTGATGGGCCGCTCCTTCAAATATCACCGCCCGCGCGGCGTGCTGACCCATGGCGCGGACGAGCCCAACGCCCTGTTCCAGGTGGATCGCGGCACGGGCCGTGCCGATCCCAACAACCGCGCCACGGTGGTGGAGGCGGTCGCCGGCCTGACGGTCTCCTCGCAGAACCACTGGCCCTCGCTGGAGCATGACATCGGGCAGGTGAACGACCTCGTCGCCCCGGTGCTGACGGCGGGCTTCTACTACAAGACCTTCATGTGGCCGCGGTCCTTCTGGGACAAATTCTACGAGCCGGCCATCCGCGCCGCCGCCGGCCTCGGCGTGGCGCCGGACGCGCCGGATGCGGACCGCTACGTTCATCGCAACACCCATTGCGACGTGCTGGTCGTCGGCGCGGGCCCGGCCGGCCTCGCGGCCGCGCTGGCGGCGTCGGAGGCGGGCAAGCGGGTGATCCTCGCAGACGAGCAGGCGGAGATGGGCGGCAGCCTGCTGGCCGATCTCACTTCCACCATCGATGGCAAGACCGCCTCGGCCTTCGTCGCCGAGGCACTGAAGACGCTGGCCGGGCGGGCGAACGTGACACTGCTCAGCCGCACCACCGCGTTCGGCTACTACAACCACAACCACGTGGTCCTCACCGAGCGTGTCTCCGACCACCTCGCCGCCCCTGACCCGAAACTGCCGCGCGAGCGGCTGTGGCAGGTGCGGGCGAAGGAGGTGGTGCTCGCCACCGGCGCCCACGAGCGTCCGCTCGGCTTCGCCGACAACGACCGGCCGGGCATCATGCTGGCCGAGAGCGTGCGCACCTATGTGAACCGCTACGCCGTTGCACCGGGCCGCCGCATCGTCTTCGCCACCAACGGTGCCTCCGCCTATCGCGCGGCGGCGGATGCCAAGGCGGTGGGGCTGGACGTGACCCTCGTGGACCTGCGCCCCGAGGCGGAGATCGGCCCCGAGCGGGCGCTCCTCTCCGGGATCGAGCTTCTCGCCGGCCATACGGTCGTCGGCTCCACCGGCGGCAAGGCGGTGACGGGGCTGATCGTGGCGCCGCTTTCGGGCGGGCGCGTCGGCGCGCGTCGGAAGCTGGCCTGCGATTGCGTCGGCATGTCCGGCGGCTGGACGCCGGCGGTGCATCTCTTCTCCCAGTCGCGCGGCAAACTCACCTTCCGCACCGAGATCGACGCCTTCGTGCCGGGCACTTCGGTGCAGGCGGAGCGCTCGGCCGGCGCGTGCAAGGGCACCTATGACCTCGCGAGCATCCTCGCCGAGGGCTGGGCGGCGGGCGCGGATGCGGCCGGCGTGCCGTCAACCCGCGCCTTCGTGGCGGCGCCCGCAACGCCCACCGGCTTCAAGGCGGCGCGGGTGCTGCCCACCGATGCCGACCCGAAGAAGGTGCGCGCCTTCCTCGACTTCCAGAACGACGTGACCGCCAAGGATATCGGCCTTGCCGTGCGCGAGGGGTTCGAGAGCGTCGAGCACGTGAAGCGCTACACCACCAACGGCATGGCCACCGACCAGGGCAAGACCTCCAACATGGCCGCCCTCGGCCTCGTTTCGGAGGTCCTGGCCAAGGACATCCCGCAGGTGGGCACCACCACTTTCCGGCCGCCCTACACGCCCGTCACCTTCGGCGCCATCGTCGGCACGGCGCGGGGCGAGACCTTCGACCCCATTCGCACCGCGCCGGTGCATGAGTGGGCGGTGAAGCAGGGCGCCAAGTTCGAGAACGTCGCCCTGTGGCGCCGCGCCTGGTACTTCCCCAAGCCGGGCGAGGACATGCACGCGGCGGTGGCCCGCGAATGCCGGGCGGTGCGCGAGAGCGTCGGCCTGCTCGATGCCTCCACCCTCGGCAAGATCGAGGTGGTGGGGCCGGATGCGGCCGAGTTCATGAACCGCATGTATCCCAACGGCTGGACCAAGCTGGAGCCGGGCAAGTGCCGCTACGGTCTGATGCTGAAGGAAGACGGCTTCATCTTCGATGACGGCATCGTCGCCCGCATGGCGCCAGACCGCTTCCATGTCACCACCTCCACCGGCGGTGCGCCGCGGGTGATGGCGCACATGGAAGATTATCTCCAGACGGAGTGGCCGGACCTCGACGTGTTCCTCACCTCCATCACCGAGGCATGGGGCGTCATCGCCGTGCAGGGGCCGCGGGCGCGGGAGGTCATCGCCCCCTTCGTGACCGGCATCGACCTCTCGCCCCAGGCCTTCCCCCAGATGACGGTGCGCGAGGGGGAGATCCTCGGCGTGCCGACGCGGCTCATGCGCGTGTCCTTCACCGGCGAGCTGGGCTTCGAGATCAACGTGCCGGCGGATTTCACGCAAGCGGTGTGGGAGGCGCTGTTCGGCTACGGCCAGCGCTTCGGCATCACGCCCTACGGCACCGAGGCCATGCATGTGCTGCGCGCGGAACGCGGCTTCATCATCGTCGGACAGGAGACGGACGGCACGGTGACGCCGGATGATGTCGGCCTCTCCGGCATGGTCTCCAAGGCGAAGAAGGATTTCGTCGGCAAGCGCTCGCTCGCCCGGCCGGACATGGCGCGGGCGGATCGCAAGCAGCTGGTCGGCCTGCTCTCGGCGGACGGGCGGACGGTGCTGGAGGAGGGGGCGCAGATCGTCGCCGATACCAGGCAGGCGCCGCCCATGACCATGCTGGGGCATATCACCTCGTCCTATCTCAGCCCCACCCTCAATCATCCCATCGCGCTGGCGGTGGTCTCCGGCGGGCGGGCGCGGATGGGCGAGACGCTCTTTGTGACGACGCCGGCCGGTTTCACGGCGGTGAAGGTGGTGGCCCCGGTGTTCCTCGATCCCGAGGGCAAAAGGGTGGAAGGTCTTGTGGAAGGAGGCGTTCATGCCTGAGCCGGTTGCCATCCACGCGCGGCGCGCGCCCATCCTCGCCCCTTCGGCGTCCGGCCTCGTGCGGGTGCTGCTGCCCGCCGACCGCTTCGTGCTGCAGATGAAGGCGCCACGCGGCGCCGATCTGCCGGCAAGCGCCGGGGGGTTCGATCTCTCCGGCCCGCTCAATTCCGTGCGTGGCACGCCGGAGCGCTTCGCCGCCCGCCTCGGGCCGGGGGAATGGCTGCTCGTCTGTCCCGCAGGGGAGGGGGCTGCCGCCGGGCCGGCGATCGCCGGCGATCTCGCCGGCCGCTTCTTTTCGCTGGTGGCGGTGGGGCACCGCAATGCGGCGTTCCTGTTGAGCGGTCCGCATGCGGCGGACATTCTCAACGCCGGGATCGCGCTCGACCTCTCGGATGCCGCCTTCCCGCCCGGCTCGGCCACGCGCACGCTGCTCGGCAAGGCCGAGGTGGTGGTGGTGCGGGTGGGTGACGCGTTCCGGCTGGAGTGCTGGCGCTCCTTCGCGCCCTATGTCCATGCCTTCCTTCAGGAGGCGGCGCGGGAATTCGGCTGAGCTACTTCTTCAACTCGCGGATCTCGGCAGGGCGCTGGTTGATGGTGGTGCCGGTGGCGTCGGGGATGAATTCCAGCGGCACCGCCAGCATCTTGCCGCAGGCCGCGACCGTCCAGGTCTCGCGCCATGGCCCGCTCTCTGGCGCCGTCTTGTCGCCGGGCGTGAGGCCGAAGCCGTCGAACGCGGTGTCGGCCACCTCCATGTCCTTGCAGTCGCGCACCTTGGTGCCGGCGCCGATGAAGGCATAGGTGAGCGCATCGCGCTGGAGCACGATGTTGGCGCGGGTGTGGCCCGGCAGCGTCACGAGGAAGCGCACGCCCGAAGGCTCGGCCCGGAACAGGATGTTGATGGTGCGCTCCGTGCCGCAGCCCTTGATGGGATAATGTCCCCACCACGCGCCGGACTTGGGCAGGCCCTTTGCGTCGAAGGACACTTCCTGCTGCAGCGTCACCGAGACATCGCCATCGGTGAGGTTGGTGCAGGCGGGCAGTGATACCGGGGGCACCTTCTTCCACGCCGCGGCCAGCGCGGCCCGGTAGGCGTCCGAATAGAGATAGCTCTGGAATTTCTTCGAATCGGTCGCCCCCGGCGCTGTCGCCGCTATGGTGGCACCCGCCGGGACGAGAAGTCCGAAGGCCAGGGTGACAAGGGTTGCCCCGACAGTGCGCATGTCCGGCATCATCCTGCCCCCGAAAGATAGTGCGACCAACCGCGTCAGGCATACCACCCGCAGTTGCTGCCCGCCATCCGCCTACTGGTCCACCTCGCAGCGCAGTTCCTGCCGGCCATCCGGCAGCGTGCGGCGGTGGGTGCGGTCGGCGAGGCGCTGGATGAGGTGGAAGGTGATGCCGTTGAGCATGGCCTCCTCGTCCACGCCGGCATCGAAGCTCGGCACCGGCCCCGGCTGGAGCGCGCCGCCGGTCCAGGCGAAGGCCACGTCCAGCACGAACTCGTCGAATCGCGTCGTCACCTCCACCGGCCCCTCCACGAGGGAGGGAGCGGCGGTGGCGAATTCCTCGGCGATCTGGGCGATGCGCCCCACCTCCTCGGTGCGGGCGCCATCGGCGGCGGCGCTATCCATGAGGAACTGGCGCAGCACCGCATGGCCCGCCGCCGGCGTCCAGACGAGGTGGCGGCTCTTCACCGCCCCGATGCGAAACAAGGCATTGAGGCCGAGCGCGGTGAACAGGCCCAGCACCAGCGACGAGGTGAGCAATTCCTGTGCCGAGGCGGAGAGCGCGCGGGCGTAGAAATCCGGAATCTCGTCGAAGGAGATGCCGACGAGGAAGCCGAGGCCCACCACGATGGTGCGCCGCGCATCCAGCATCCTTTGGCCGAGGATGGAAATGCCCGACAGCACGATGAAGGCGGAGGCGAACAGCAAGGCGGCCCCGAGCACCGGCCGGGGTATGGCCATCACCACCACGGACGAGCCGGGAATGAAGGCGAGGGCGATCCAGCCGAGGCCGACGCCCAGCCCCACCCGCCGGGCCTTCACCTCGGTGGCGACCGACAGGCCGACGCTGGCGGAATAGGTGTTGAGGCCCATGGTGCCGATGAGCCCCGCGAACAGGGTGCCGAGGCCGTCGGCCATCACGCCGGCTTCGATGTTGGCATAGTCCGGCCGGCGCCAGTTCGGATCATTGGCGCGCTGGCTCGCCACCATGTCGCCGAAGCTGCGCAGGATGCAGGCGAGGGCGCCCGCGAGGAAGCCGGGCAGCAGCCCGACGCTGAAGCTCGGTACCGCCAGCGGCCAGCGGATCGGCTCCAGCAGGGGCGCGACCGCCACGGGCGGCCGCGGCGCGCCGAGGCCGAAACCAAGGCCCACATGCACCAGCGTGCCGGCGGCCAGCCCCGCCAGCACCGCCATGGCGCGCA
>NZ_JAYRPE010000027.1:0-94959 GCF_041911315.1 Xanthobacter sp.
GAAGCAGTACCGCAGCGGTGGCGGCGGTGGTGCCAAGCTCCAGGGTGGCGGCGGACGCGTCGGCGGCGGCGGTGGCCGCGCGGGCGGCGCACGTCCCCATCGCTGAACCGGTGCCGGGCACGCCCCGGCACCGACCTCACGCAGAATCGCCGTGGCGGATTCGCCCCGGCACTGCGGTCGCGCCCGGTGCGACTCGCTCGCGCCGGGAGGCTGGCTGATGGATTGGCTGGGGCTGCGGCCGGGGCCTTCGCCGCTCCGCGGGGCCGGGGAAGGCTGGAAGATGCACACGGCATTGTGTCGCACGGATGCAACAGTCGCCCGCAACTGCATCTTGCACAGAATTGAGGCCCTCCCGATCTACCTCCCGTGAGAGAACCGCAAGCCGGCTCCGGCCCAGCTTTCGCGGCGCTGCGAAAGGGGCGGCGCGGCGGTCGCGGACGGGCTGCACCGGGCACACCCGCGATCCGCTACCAAAGGCATGACACCTTGGCCGATCCGCGCACTTGCCTCCCTTCTGGCGCTGCGATAAGGCTCTCGCGTCGTTTCGAACTTCTCTAGCCGGACGGCGCGGTAACGCTTCAGGCGATCAGCCGTTTCAAGCTCCTTTTGACCCTGATGGGTGAGCCAAGCGCGCTGCCCACGGCACCGACCGAGCGCTCCGAGGTGCGAGCAAGATGAACGCGTTGCTCATGGACTATCTGCCGGTGGTGATCTTCATCGGCGTTTCCGCGGTGATCGGCCTGGCCCTGCTGGTGTCGCCCTTCATCGTCGCCTACCAGAATCCGGACCCGGAGAAGCTGTCCGCGTACGAGTGCGGCTTCAACGCATTCGACGACGCGCGCATGACGTTCGACGTGCGCTTCTATCTGGTGTCCATCCTCTTCATCATCTTCGACCTCGAGGTCGCCTTCCTCTTCCCGTGGGCGATCAGCTTCGGTGGCCTCGGCGACCTCGGCTTCTGGTCGATGATGATCTTCCTCGGCGTGCTCACCGTCGGGTTCATCTACGAATGGCGCAAGGGAGCTCTGGAATGGGACTGACCCCTTCGGCCACCAAGCCCGAGATCGCACGCGCCTCCACCGGCATCGTCGATCCCTCCACCGGCCGTCCCGTCGGCGCTGATGATCCCTTCTTCAAGGAGATCAACAACGAGCTGGCGGACAAGGGCTTCCTCCTCACCACCGCCGACGACCTCATCACCTGGGCGCGCACCGGCTCGCTCATGTGGATGACCTTCGGTCTCGCCTGCTGCGCGGTGGAGATGATGCAGGCCTCCATGCCGCGCTACGACGTGGAGCGCTTCGGCTTCGCGCCGCGCGCCTCGCCGCGCCAGTCGGACGTGATGATCGTCGCCGGCACGCTGACCAACAAGATGGCCCCCGCGCTCCGCAAGGTCTACGACCAGATGCCGGAGCCGCGCTACGTCATCTCCATGGGTTCCTGCGCCAATGGCGGCGGCTACTACCACTTCTCCTATTCGGTGGTGCGCGGCTGCGATCGCATCGTGCCGGTGGACATCTACGTGCCGGGCTGCCCGCCCACCGCGGAGGCGCTGCTCTACGGCATCCTGCTGCTGCAGAAGAAGATCCGCCGCATCGGCACCATCGAGCGCTGATCGGGAGCCGGTGTGATGGACGAGACCCTCAACGACCTCGCCGCCCACGTATCGGGCGCCCTGCCGGGCGTGGTGACCGGCACCGAGATTGCCTATGGCGAGCTGGCGCTCTTCATCGAGCCGTCGCAGATCGTCAAGGCCGTGACTTTCCTCCGGGATGACCCGGCCTGCCAGTTCACCTGCATCGTGGACGTGTGCGGCGTGGATTATCCGGCCCGCGAGAAGCGGTTCGACGTGGTGTACCACCTGCTTTCCGTGAAGCAGAACGCCCGCATCCGCCTCAAGGTCGCCACCGACGAGGACACCCCGGTGCCCTCCATCACCGGTGTCTTCCCCGGGGCCAACTGGTTCGAGCGGGAGGCCTACGACATGTACGGCATCCTGTTCACCGGCCACCCGGAGCTGCGCCGCCTGCTGACGGACTACGGCTTCGACGGCCACCCCCTGCGCAAGGACTTCCCGACCACGGGCTTCGTCGAGGTGCGCTACGACGACGCCCAGAAGCGCGTGGTCTACGAGCCGGTCCGCCTGCCGCAGGAGTTCCGGAACTTCGACTTCCTCTCGCCGTGGGAGGGCGTCGAATACGTCCTGCCCGGTGACGAGAAGGCCTCGGGCCAGCCGCCCGCGCCGCCCAAGGCCGGGTGAGGGAGCGTCTCATGGTTGATGTCGCCGACGAGATGAAGCCCGCGGACAAGGTCCGCAACTTCCAGATCAATTTCGGCCCGCAGCATCCTGCGGCGCACGGCGTGCTGCGCCTTGTGCTGGAGCTGGACGGCGAGGTGGTGGAGCGGGTGGACCCGCACATCGGCCTGCTGCACCGCGGCACCGAGAAGCTGATCGAGGCCAAGACCTATCTTCAGGCCGTGCCCTATTTCGACCGGCTCGACTATTGCGCGCCGATGAACCAGGAGCACGCCTACTGCCTCGCGGTGGAGAAGCTGCTGGGCATCGAGGTGCCCAAGCGCGGCCAGCTCATCCGCGTGCTCTATTCCGAGATCGGGCGTCTGCTTTCCCACCTCCTCAACGTGACCACGTTCGCCATGGACGTGGGCGCGCTGACCCCGCCGCTGTGGGGCTTCGAGGAGCGCGAGAAGCTCATGATCTTCTATGAGCGCGCCTCCGGCAGCCGCATGCATGCCGCCTTCTTCCGGCCCGGCGGCGTCCACCAGGATCTGCCGCGCGCTCTGGTGGAAGATATCGGCGCCTTCTGCGACCCGTTCCTGAAGCTGGTGGCGGACCTCGACGCCCTCGTCACCAACAACCGCATCTTCAAGCAGCGCACCGTGGACATCGGCATCGTCTCGGTGGACGAGGCGCTGTCCTGGGGCTTCTCCGGCCCGGTGCTGCGCGGCTCCGGCGCGGCGTGGGACCTGCGCCGCGCGCAGCCCTACGAGTGCTATTCGGAACTCGATTTCGACATTCCGGTGGGCAAGCACGGCGACTGCTACGACCGCTATCTCGTCCGCATGGAGGAGATGCGCCAGTCCACCGCCATCATGAAGCAGTGCGTCGAGCGCCTGCTGAAGGAGAGCGGCCCGGTCCACACCCAGGACCACAAGGTCGCGCCGCCGAAGCGGGCCGAGATGAAGCGCTCCATGGAAGCGCTCATCCACCACTTCAAGCTCTACACCGAGGGTTTCCACGTGCCGGAAGGCGACGTGTATGCCGCGGTGGAAGCGCCCAAGGGCGAGTTCGGCGTCTATCTCGTCTCGGACGGCACCAATAAGCCGTACCGCTGCAAGATCCGCGCTCCGGGCTTCGCGCACCTTCAGGCGATGGACTTCCTCAATCGCGGCCACATGCTGGCCGACGTCTCCGCGGTGCTCGGCTCGCTCGACATCGTGTTCGGGGAGGTGGACCGCTGATGGCCCGCCTTCCTCTCGCCCTTTGCCCGATGCTCGCGCGCGGCCTGCGCGCGGCTTCTTCCGGGATCTGAACCATGTCCGTCCGCCGCCTCGCCGCCGAGCAGCCCGAGAGCTTCAGCTTCACGCCGGAGCTGGAGGCCATCGCGCAGAAGCTGATCGCCAAATATCCGGAAGGCCGGCAGGCCAGCGCCGTGGTGCCCTTGCTGTGGGAAACCCAGAAGGCCGCCGGCGGCTGGCTGCCCGAGCCTGCCATCCGCGCGGTCGCCGAGCGCCTCGGCATGGCGAACATCCGCGTGCTGGAGATCGCCACCTTCTACACCATGTTCAACCTTGAGCCGGTGGGGAAGTATTTCGTCCAGCTGTGCGGCACCACGCCCTGCATGCTGCGCGGCGCGGAAGCCATCAAGCACGTCTGCGAGAAGAAGATCGGCCACGAGCGGCATGTTTCGGCCGACGGGACCTTCTCCTGGCTCGAGGTGGAGTGCCTCGGCGCCTGCACCAACGCGCCCATGGTGCAGATCAACGACGATTATTACGAAGACCTGACCCCCGAGAACTTCGAGAAGCTGCTCGACGATCTCGCCGCCGGCCGTCCGGTGAAGGTGGGTCCGCAGAATTCGCGCAAGGGCTCGGAGCCCGAGGGCGGCCCGCGTGTGCTGCTCGATCCCGCGCTGTATGCGCACGACGTGAAGATCGGCCAGGAAGCGGCACCCGCGGACGAGGCCCCCACATCCGGCGCGCCCGCGCCGACTTCCGGGGAGTGACGCCCATGCTCGCCGACAAGGACCGCATCTTCACCAATCTCTACGGCTTCCACGACTTCGGTCTTGAGGGCGCCCTCAAGCGCGGCAACTGGGACGGCACCAAGGCCATCCTGGAGAAGGGCCGCGACTGGATCATCAACGAGATGAAGGCGTCGGGCCTGCGCGGCCGCGGCGGCGCCGGCTTCTCCACCGGCATGAAGTGGTCCTTCATGCCCAAGCAGTCCGATGGCCGCCCCCACTATCTGGTGGTGAACGCCGACGAATCCGAACCCGGCACCTGCAAGGACCGGGAGATCATGCGCAACGATCCGCATACGCTGATCGAGGGCTGCCTGATCGCCTCCTTCGCCATGGGCGCCCATGCGGCCTATATCTACATCCGCGGCGAATACATCTTCGAGCGCGAACGCCTGCAGGCGGCGGTGGACCAGGCCTATGAGGCGCGCCTCATCGGCAAGGACAACGTCCACGGTTATCCCTTCGACCTCTATGTCCACCACGGTGCCGGCGCCTATATCTGCGGCGAGGAAACCGCGCTGCTGGAGAGCCTCGAGGGCAAGAAGGGCATGCCGCGCCTGAAGCCCCCATTCCCCGCGAACATGGGCCTCTATGGCTGCCCCACCACGGTGAATAACGTGGAGAGCATCGCGGTCGCGCCCACCATCCTGCGGCGCGGCGCGGCCTGGTTCTCCTCCATCGGCCGCCCCAACAATGTGGGCACCAAGCTGTTCTCCCTCGCCGGCCACGTGAACACGCCCTGCGTGGTGGAAGAGGCCATGAGCATCCCCTTCAAGGAGCTCGTGGAGAAGCACGGCGGCGGCATTCGCGGCGGCTGGGACAATCTGCTCGGCATCATCCCCGGCGGCGCATCCTGCCCGGTGATCCCCGGCGAGCAGTGCGAAGACCTCATCATGGACTTCGACGGCACCCGCGCCGTGAAGTCGTCCTTCGGCACGGCCGGCGTGCTGGTGATGGACAAGTCCACGGACATCATCAAGGCCATCGCCCGCATCTCGGCTTTCTTCAAGCACGAGAGCTGCGGCCAGTGTACGCCGTGCCGCGAGGGCACGGGCTGGATGTGGCGCGTGGTCAACCGCATGGCCGAGGGCCGCGCCCAGAAGCGCGAGATCGACCTGCTGCTGGAAGTCACCACCCAGATCGAGGGCCACACCATCTGCGCGCTCGGCGACGCCGCCGCGTGGCCGGTGCAGGGCCTCATCCGGCACTATCGTCATGTGATCGAGGCGCGCATCGACCAGTATGCCGCCAACCCGCATCCGGAACCGGTGGTTCCGGTGGCGGCGGAGTGAAGAGCACCCCGCCGGGCGCGCTGACGCGACGGGCGGGGAGGGGAGTTGTCCTAGGGAGCGGGCGCCGTGCGTCCGGCTCCGGCCGCGCCCGGCGCGGTTCAAGGTGAGGTGGAAGTGATGGCGAAGATCGTCGTCGACGGAACCGAGGTCGATGTACCTGCCGAATACACGCTGCTTCAGGCGTGCGAGGCGGCGGGCGTCGAGATTCCGCGCTTCTGCTTCCATGAGCGGCTGTCCATCGCCGGCAACTGCCGCATGTGCCTTGTGGAAGTGAAGGGCGGTCCGCCCAAGCCCACGGCGTCCTGCGCCATGGCGGTGAAGGACCTGCGCCCCGGCCCCAACGGCGAGCCGCCCGTGGTGCTCACCAAGAGCCCCATGGTGAAGAAGGCCCGCGAAGGGGTGATGGAGTTCCTGCTCATCAACCACCCGCTGGATTGCCCGATCTGCGATCAGGGCGGCGAGTGCGACCTGCAGGACCAGGCCATGGCCTACGGCGCGGACACCTCGCGCTTCGCCGAGAACAAGCGCGCCGTGGAAGACAAGTACATCGGCCCGCTGGTCAAGACCTCCATGAACCGGTGCATCCAGTGCACCCGTTGCGTGCGCTTCTCGACTGAAGTCGCCGGCGTGCCGGACCTCGGCGCCATCGGCCGCGGCGAGGACATGGAGATCACCACCTATCTCGAGCATGCCATGCGCTCCGAGATGCAGGGTAACGTGGCGGATCTCTGCCCGGTGGGCGCGCTCACCCACAAGCCCTACCAGTTCCACGCCCGGCCGTGGGAGCTGATCAAGACCGAGTCCATCGACGTCATGGATGCGGTGGGCTCCAACATCCGCATCGACACCCGTGGCCGCGAAGTCATGCGCTTCCTGCCGCGCAACAACGACGCGGTGAACGAGGAGTGGATCTCCGACAAGTCCCGTTATGTCTGGGATGGTCTGAAGGTCCAGCGCCTTGATCGCCCCTATGTGCGCAAGGACGGCCGGCTTGTGCCCGCCACCTGGAGCGAGGCGTTCGCCGCCATCGCCGCCAAGGTGAAGGGCACCGCCCCCGCGAAGATCGGCGCGATCATCGGCGACCTCGCCAGCGTGGAAGAGGTGTTCGCCCTCAAGACGCTCATGGGCAAGCTCGGTTCCGCCAACATCGACGCGCGCCAGGATGGCGCCAAGCTCGATCCGGCGCTCGGCCGCGCAACTTATGTGTTCAACCCCACCATCTCCGGCATCGAGCAGGCGGACGCTATCCTCCTCGTGGGTACCGACCCCCGGCATGAGGCGTCCGTCATCAATGCGCGCATCCGCAAGCGCTGGCGCCAGGGCGGGCTGAAGATCGGCCTCATCGGCACCAAGGTGGACCTCACCTATAGCTACGACTATCTCGGCGCCGGCCCCGACAGCCTCGCCGACCTCGCCGGCTCTTCCGCGTTTGGGGATATCCTGCGCAAGGCCGAGCGGCCGCTGGTCATCGTCGGCCAGGGCGCGCTGGCGCGGCCGGATGGCGCGGCGGTGCTCTCGCTGGCCGCCCGCGTGGCGGTGGCGGTGGGCGCGGTGAAGGACGGCTGGAACGGCTTCGGCGTGCTGCACACGGCCGCCGCCCGCGTCGGTGCCCTCGATGTGGGTGCGGTGCCCGGCCCCGGCGGGCTGGACGTGGCTGGAATGACCGCCCCCGGTGCCCTGGACGTGGCCTTCCTGATGGGTGCGGACGAGGTTGAAGTCGCCCCCGGCGCCTTCGTCGTCTATCTCGGCACCCATGGTGATCGCGGCGCCCACCGGGCGGACGTGATCCTGCCCGGCGCCGCCTATCCCGAGAAGAGCGGCATCTATGTGAACACGGAAGGCCGGGTGCAGTTCGCCAACCGCGCCGCCTTCCCGCCCGGCGAGGCGCGCGAGGACTGGGCGATCCTGCGGGCGCTCTCCGAGGTGCTGGGCCAGACGCTGCCCTTCGACAACATGCAGGCGCTGCGCGCCCAGCTCGTCTCCGCCTATCCCCACCTCGGCCATATCGACGAGGCGGCGGTGGCGGACGCGGGCGCCGTGTCGACCCTCGCGGGTGTCGGCGGCAGCGTGGACAAGGCGGCGTTCGCGCCGGTGATCGAGGACTTCTTCCTCACCAACCCCATCGCGCGGGCTTCCGCCGTGATGGCCGAATGCTCCGCGCTGCGCCTTGCGGCGGCGGCGGAAGCGGCGGAGTAGGCGATGGGCACGGTGAACCGGACGGCTGCGAGCTTCACGGAAACGCGGACATGAACTGGCAGGACACCCTCATCCAGGTGCTCATCATCCTCGGGCAGAGCCTTGCTCTGCTCGTGGCGCTGTTGATCTTCATCGCCTTCATCCTGCTGGCGGACCGCAAGATCTGGGCGGCGGTGCAACTGCGCCGCGGCCCCAACGTGGTGGGGCCGTTCGGCCTCTTCCAGTCCTTCGCCGACCTTCTGAAGTTCGTGCTGAAGGAGCCGACTATCCCGTCGGGCTCCAACAAGGCGATCTTCCTGCTCGCGCCGCTGGTCACCTGCGTGCTCGCGCTCGCCGCCTGGGCGGTGGTGCCCATCGCGCAGGGCTGGGTCATCGCCGATCTCAACGTCGGCGTGCTCTACATCTTCGCCATCTCGTCGCTCGGCGTGTACGGCATCATCATGGGCGGCTGGGCTTCGAACTCGAAGTATCCCTTCCTCGCCGCGCTCCGCTCGGCGGCGCAGATGGTGTCCTACGAAGTCTCCATCGGCTTCGTCATCATCACCGTGCTGATGTGCGCCGGCTCGCTGAACCTCTCCGAGATCGTCGAGGCGCAGAACGGCCGCTTCGGCATCCTCGGCTGGTACTGGCTGCCGCTGCTGCCCATGTTCGTCATCTTCTTCGTGTCGGCCCTGGCCGAGACGAACCGCCCGCCCTTCGATCTCGTGGAAGCGGAGTCGGAGCTGGTGGCGGGCTTCATGACCGAATACGGCTCGACGCCCTATCTGCTGTTCATGCTCGGCGAGTACGTGGCGATCATGACCATGTGCGCCATGGGAACCATCCTGTTCCTCGGCGGCTGGCTCTCGCCCATCCCGTTCGCGCCCTTCACCTGGGTGCCGGGGCTGGTGTGGTTCGTCATCAAGCTCTGCTTCATGTTCTTCCTGTTCGCGATGGCCAAGGCCATGGTGCCCCGCTATCGCTACGACCAGCTCATGCGGCTCGGCTGGAAGGTGTTCCTGCCGATCTCCCTCGTCGCCGTCGTGGTGGTCGCGGGCGTGCTGCACTTCACCGGGACGGCGCCGCAATGACCGTTCCTTCCGCCCTTTCGCACAGCCTTCGGGGAGAGCGCCTGTGAAGCTCGATCAGGCCGCGCGCGCCATCTTTCTCACCGAGCTCGTCTCGGGCTTCTTCCTCGCCATGCGCTATTTCTTCAAGCCCAAGGCGACGCTGAACTATCCCTTCGAGAAGGGCCCGCTCTCGCCGCGCTTCCGCGGCGAGCATGCCCTGCGCCGCTATCCCAACGGGGAAGAGCGCTGCATCGCCTGCAAGCTGTGCGAGGCCATCTGCCCGGCGCAGGCCATCACCATCGAGGCCGGCCCGCGCCGCAACGACGGCACGCGCCGCACCACCCGTTACGACATCGACATGGTGAAGTGCATCTATTGCGGCTTCTGCCAGGAGGCGTGCCCGGTGGATGCCATCGTCGAGGGACCGAACTTCGAGTTCGCCACCGAGACGCGCGAAGAACTCTACTACGACAAGGAAAAGCTGCTCGCGAACGGCGACCGGTGGGAGCGCGAGATCGCGCGGTCCATCGCACTCGATGCGCCGTACCGCTGAGGGGCGTGAGACATCGGCCGGCATCCTGCCGGCCTTCTGAAACGGGACCGGCGACGCGCCATGCGCGCGGCGCCATAGATCGGACTTTCGGGATGCGTCGGGTTTTCGGGATGCGTCAGGACATCAGAGGGGCCGGCCGCCTTGCGGGGCCGGACATGACCGGCGCGGACGCGCCGCGGGCAGGGGGGCTACGCGCATGAGCGTCGCGGCAGCGTTTTTCTATCTCTTCGCCTTCGTGCTGGTGGCGTCCGCCTTCATGGTGATCTCCTCCCGCAACCCGGTGCAGTCGGTTCTGTTCCTCATCCTCGCGTTCGTGAACGCGGCGGGCCTCTTCATCCTCATCGGCGCCGAGTTCCTCGCGCTGATCCTGGTCGTGGTCTATGTGGGCGCGGTGGCGGTGCTCTTCCTCTTCGTCGTGATGATGCTCGACGTGGACTTCGTGGAGTTGCGCCAGGGCTTCCTGCAATACCTGCCGGTGGGCGTGGTGGTCGGCATGATCTTCCTCGCCGAGCTGGTGCTGGTGGTCGGCGCATGGGCGACCGGCCCCGGGGTCGCCTCCGCGGTGCAGTCCGCGCCGGGCGGCATCGCCACCGAGAGCAACGTGCGCGCCATCGCGGCCGTGCTCTACACGGACTACATCTACTTCTTCCAGGCCGCCGGCTTCGTGCTGCTCGTCGCCATGATCGGCGCCATCGTGCTCACGCTGCGCCACAAGGTGAACGTGCGCCGGCAGAACATCACGGCTCAGGTGACGCGCTCCTCCACCATCGAGGTGGTGAAGGTGCGTCCCGGCCAGGGCCTTTGAGGGGGATGGGCATGGACATCGGTCTCTCCCACTATCTGACCGTCGCGGCGATCCTGTTCACGCTCGGGACGCTCGGCATCTTCCTCAACCGGAAGAACGTCATCGTCATCCTCATGTCGGTGGAGCTGATCCTGCTCGCCGTGAACATCAACCTCGTCTCGTTCTCCGCCTTCCTCGGGAACCTGACGGGACAGGTGTTCGCGCTGCTCGTGCTCACCGTCGCCGCAGCCGAGGCGGCCATCGGCCTCGCCATCCTCGTGGTGTTCTACCGCAACCGCGGTTCGATCGCCGTCGAGGACATCAACGCCATGAAGGGCTGAGGCCATGTATCAGGCGATCGTCTTCCTCCCCCTTCTCGGCTTTCTCATCGCCGGCCTGTTCGGCAAGAAGATCGGTGACCGCGCCAGCGAGGTGGTGACCACCTCGTTCCTGTTCGTCGCGTGCCTGCTCGCCTGGATCGCGTTCTTCTCGGTCGGCTTCGGCGACCACGACACGCGCGTGCAGGTGATGAAGTGGATCTACGTCGGCGACCTCAAGGTCGACTGGGCGTTCCGCATCGACACCATGACGGTGATCATGCTGATCGTCGTCACCACCGTGTCCTCGCTCGTCCATCTCTACTCCATCGGCTACATGCACGAGGATCCGAGCCGGCCGCGCTTCTTCGCCTATCTCTCGCTGTTCACCTTCGCCATGCTCATGCTGGTGACGGCGGACAATCTGCTCCAGCTGTTCTTCGGCTGGGAAGGCGTGGGCCTCGCCTCCTATCTGCTCATCGGCTTCTGGTACGAGAAGCCCTCGGCGAACGCGGCGGCCATGAAGGCCTTCGTGGTGAACCGCGTGGGCGACTTCGGCTTCATGCTGGGCATCTTCGCCCTCTTCGTGATGACCAACTCGGTGAGCTTCGAGCAGGTATTCGCGGCCGCACCGGGCCTCGCCGGCAAGACCATTCCCTTCCTCGGCCACCACTGGGACGCGCCGACCGTGATCGCCCTGCTGCTGTTCGTCGGGGCGTGCGGCAAGTCGGCCCAGTTCATGCTGCACACCTGGCTGCCGGACGCGATGGAAGGCCCGACCCCGGTCTCCGCCCTCATCCACGCCGCCACCATGGTGACCGCCGGCGTGTTCATGGTGGCGCGCATGTCGCCCATCTTCGAGCTGTCGCAGACCGCGCTCAACGTGGTGATGCTGGTGGGCGCCACCACCGCATTCTTCGCCGCCACCGTCGGCCTGGTGCAGAACGACATTAAGAAGGTGATCGCCTACTCCACCTGTTCCCAGCTCGGCTACATGTTCGTGGCGATGGGCGCGGGCGCCTATTCCATCGGCATGTTCCACCTGCTGACGCACGCCTTCTTCAAGGCGCTGCTGTTCCTCGGTGCCGGCTCGGTCATCCACGCCATGCACCACGAGCAGGACATGCGGCACATGGGCGGCCTTCGGAAGAAGATCCCCTACACCTACTGGACCATGGTGATCGGCACGCTGGCCATCACCGGCTTCCCGTTCCTCGCCGGCTATTACTCGAAGGACGCCATCATCGAGGCGGCCTATGCGAGCCACAACTACTTCCGCACCTACGGCTACTGGATGACCGTGATCGCCGCGGCGCTCACCGCCTTCTATTCCTGGCGCCTGATCTTCCTCACCTTCTGGGGTCACCCGCACGACCATCATCATTATGAGGCCGCGCACGAGAGCCCGCTGGTGATGACCATTCCGCTTGGCGTGCTGTCCCTCGGCGCGATCTTCGCGGGCTGGGCCTTCCACGGCATCTTCGTGGGCGAGGGTGTGCACGACTTCTTCCGCCATTCCATCTTCATGGGCGCGGAGAACCACATTCTCCACGCCATGCATGACATCCCCGGCTGGGCGGCCTTCGCCCCCACGGTGATGATGGTGGTGGGATCGCTGATCGCCATCTGGTTCTATCTCGTGAACCCGAAGATCCCGCCGGCGCTCGCGAAGTCGCAGGACGCGCTGTACCAGTTCCTCCTGAACAAGTGGTACTTCGACGAGATCTACAACTTCCTCTTTGTGCGCCCGGCCCTCTGGCTTGGCCGCACCCTGTGGAAGCGCGGTGACGGCACCATCATCGATGGGCTGGGACCGGATGGTGTCTCCGCCCGCGTGCTCGACATCACCCGCGGGGTGGTGCGGCTGCAGACCGGCTACCTCTACCACTACGCCTTCGTGATGCTGATCGGCGTCGCGGCCCTCATCACCTGGTTCATGTTCGCCGGAGTGTGACGATGACCGACTGGCCCATCCTCTCCGTCGT
This sequence comes from Xanthobacter sp., assembly GCF_041911315.1. Lineage (NCBI taxonomy): Bacteria > Pseudomonadati > Pseudomonadota > Alphaproteobacteria > Hyphomicrobiales > Xanthobacteraceae > Xanthobacter > Xanthobacter sp. The sequence goes on from NZ_JAYRPE010000027.1 coordinate 12,439, forward strand.
CACCTTCCTGCCGCTGGTCGGGGCGCTCTTCATCCTCGTGGTGCGGGGCGACGACGACGTCTCCGCGCGCAACGCCCGCTGGGTGGCGCTGTGGACGACGCTCGTCACCTTCCTGGTGTCGCTGCTGCTGCTGCCGGGCTTCGATGCCGCGGCTCCCGGCTTCCAGTTCGTGGAAAAGAAGGCGTGGCTCGGCGATCTCGCCTCCTACCACATGGGCGTGGACGGCATCTCGCTGCCCTTCGTCATCCTCACCACCTTCCTCATGCCCTTCTGCATCCTCGCCTCCTGGGAGAGCGTGCATAAGCGGGTGAAGGAATACATGATCGCCTTCCTGGTGCTCGAGACCATGATGCTCGGCACCTTCACGGCCCTCGACCTCGTCCTCTTCTACTTCTTCTTCGAGGGCGGCCTCATCCCGATGTTCCTCATCATCGGCGTGTGGGGCGGGCCGCGCCGCATCTACGCGGCCTTCAAGTTCTTCCTCTACACGCTGGCCGGCTCCGTGCTGATGATGCTCGCCATCATGGCCATGTACTGGAAGGCCGGCACCACCGACGTGCCCACCCTGATGCAGTTCGGCTTCCCGTCGGGCATGCAGTACTGGCTCTGGTTGGCCTTCTTCGCCTCCTTCGCCGTGAAGATGCCCATGTGGCCGGTGCACACCTGGCTGCCCGACGCCCACGTGGAGGCGCCCACCGCCGGCTCCGTCATCCTGGCCGGCGTGCTCCTGAAGATGGGCGGCTACGGCTTCCTGCGCTTCTCGCTGCCCATGTTCCCGGAGGCGAGCCACTATTTCGCGCCTCTGGTGTTCACCCTCTCGGTGGTGGCCATCATCTACACCTCGCTCGTCGCGCTGGTGCAGGAGGACATCAAGAAGCTCATCGCCTATTCGTCCATCGCCCACATGGGCTTCGTGACCATGGGCATCTTCGCGATGAACGAGGCGGGCCTGCAGGGCGCCATGTTCCTCATGATCTCCCACGGCTTCGTCTCGGCCGCGCTGTTCCTGTGTGTCGGCGTGATCTACGACCGGCTGCACACCCGCGAGATCGCCGCCTATGGCGGCCTCGTGAAGCGCATGCCGCTCTACGCGACGGTGCTGATGGTGTTCACCATGGCCAATGTGGGCCTGCCGGGCACGTCGGGCTTCATCGGCGAGTTCCTCACCATGCTCGCCGCCTTCGAGCGCAACACCTGGGTTGCCTTCTTCGCGGCCACCGGCGTGATCCTCTCCGCGGCCTATGCCCTGTGGCTCTACTGGCGCGTGGTGTTCGGCCCGCTGGAGAAGGAGAAGCTGAAGTCCATGATGGATCTCTCGCCCCGCGAGATCGCCATCATGGTCCCGCTGGTGATCCTCACCATCCTGTTCGGCGTGTGGCCCGCGCCCATCCTCAACATGACATCCCATGCGGTGAACGCGGTCGTCGCGCGCACCGATTCCGTGGCCGGCGCGGTGAAGACCGCCCTGCTGCTGAGCTTCTGATTTTCGAGGACGCCTCATGTCGCAGCTCCTGCCTCCCCTCGGCGCGGTCCTGCCGGAACTGGTGCTCGCCGTCTCGGCCATCGCGCTGATCCTCATCGGCGCGTTCCGCGGGGAGGGCTCGGCCAATCTGGTCACGGGCCTTGCCATCGCGGTGCTCGCCGCGGCGGGCGTGCTGGTGCTGCTTCAGCCGGGCGCCGAAGTCTCCGCCTTCAACGGCTCCCTGGTGATCGATCCCTTCGGCCGCTTCATGAAGGTGCTGGTCTCCATCGGCGCGCTGGTCTCCCTCATCATGTCGGTGGACTGGCAGGCGCGGGAGAAGCAGGCGAAGTTCGAATATGCGGTGCTGGTGGTGATCGCCACGCTCGGCATGTTCATGCTGGTGTCGGCCGGCGACCTCATCGCCCTCTATCTCGGCCTCGAGCTGATGAGCCTCTCGCTCTATGTGGTGGCTGCCATCAACCGCGACTCGGTGCGCTCCACCGAGGCGGGCCTGAAGTATTTCGTCCTCGGCGCGCTATCCTCGGGCATGCTGCTCTACGGCGCCTCGCTGATCTATGGCTTCACCGGCTCGGTGAATTTCCTGCAGATCGCGTCGATCGCGAAGGAGCCGAGCATCGGCCTCATCTTCGGCCTCGTCTTCCTGGTCGCGGGCCTGTGCTTCAAGGTGTCGGCGGTGCCTTTCCACATGTGGACGCCGGACGTCTATGAAGGCGCGCCCACGCCTGTCACCGCTTTCTTCGCCTCCGCCCCGAAGGTCGCCGGCATGGCGATCTTCGTGCGGGTGCTGATCGAGGCCTTCCCCCACGTCTCGCACCAGTGGCAGCAGATCGTCGCCTTCGTCTCGCTCGCCTCCATGGTGCTCGGTGCCTTCGCCGCCATCGGCCAGCGCAACATCAAGCGACTGCTCGCTTACTCCTCCATCGGCCACATGGGCTTCGCCCTCGTCGGCCTCGCCGCCGGCACCGCCGAGGGCGTGCGCGGCGTGCTGTTGTACATGGCCATCTATCTGATGATGACGCTCGGCACCTTCGCCTGCGTCCTCACCATGCGCCGCAAGGGCCAGGCGGTGGAGACGGTGGATGATCTCGCCGGCCTTGCCCGTCGCAATCCGCTGATGGCGCTGATGCTGGGCGCGCTCATGTTCTCGCTGGCCGGCATCCCGCCGCTCGCGGGCTTCCTCGCCAAGTACTACGTCTTCGTCGCCGCCATCCAGGCGGGCCTCTATGGCCTCTCCGTGGTGGGCGTGCTCGCCTCGGTGGTGGGCGCCTTCTATTACCTGCGCGTCGTCAAGATCATGTATTTCGACGAGCCGGTGGACGCCTTTGACCCCATGCCGACCGAGCTGAAGGCGGTGCTGGCGGTGAGCGGGCTTTTCACCATCTTCTATTTCGTCTATCCCGCTCCTCTCATTGAGGCAGCGAGTGTCGCCGCCCGTTCGCTTTTCTGAACGATGGCTCATTACGAATTCCAGGGTTCCACGGTTCCCATCGTCCGCTTCACCCAGATCGGCTCCACCAACGCCGAGGGGATGGCACGCCTGCAGCGGGGCGAGACCTTCCCGGTGTGGCTGGTCGCCGACATCCAGACGGCCGGGCGGGGACGCCGTGGCCGTCCGTGGACGTCTGAGCTCGGCAATCTCTTCGCCACCCTCGTGCTGCCCAATCCGGCGCCGGTGGCGAACCTTGCACAGCTCTGCTTCGTCGCCGGCCTTGCGCTGCGGGACGCGGTGATCTCCGCCGCGCCGCAGATCGCGACGGACAACATGAAGCTCAAGTGGCCGAACGACCTCCTGATCGAGGGCGGCAAGGTGGCCGGCATCCTGGTGGAGGGCGGTACCGATCCGCACGGCCGCCCCGCCGCGGTCATCGGCTTCGGCGTCAACTGCCTGCACCATCCCGAGGACCTGCCCTACAAGGCGACCAGCCTCGAGGCGCTGGGCGCGCCCACCGCGCCCGACCGGATGCTGGAAGCGCTCGACCTCGCCATGGCGGTTCGCCTCAACCAGTGGAACGCCGGCGCCGGCTTTCCCGCCATTCGCTCGGACTGGATGCGCCACGCCCTGGGCATGGGCGATCAGGTGAGCGTCAAGATCGGCGAGCGCGAGGTGGTGGGCCGCTTCGAGAATATCGACACCCGCGGCGCCATGATGCTGCGGCGTCGCGACGGCGTGGCCGAGATCATCACCGCGGGCGATGTCTCCCTCGGCAAGCCGGACTGACTTGCCCGCGCACGTGCGTATCGTCGCGCGCGTGTGCTGAAGGCTTGCATTGCGGCGGCGCGCCTCCATCATGCGGCCGCCCGCCTTTTCATGAGCCCCGCGCCGTGGGGCTGTTTGTGTTTGGCGCGCCACGCGCTGTCGGTGCGTCCCGGGGCAGACGCGCTCCGGGGCAGCCGGCATTGCGGGCGCCGCGTTTGGAAGTGACCCTTTGATGGCACCCTCGGAAGAACTGGTCTTCGCGCCTCTCGGCGGCGTGGGCGAGATCGGAATGAACCTCGGCCTCTACGGCTTCGGCCCGAAGAAGGCGCGGGAATGGCTCATTGTCGACCTCGGCATGAGCTTCGCCGGGGATGAGGCGCCCGGCGTCGACCTTGTGCTGCCCGACATCCGCTTCCTGGAATCCGAGCGCAAGAAGATCGCCGGCCTCGTGCTGACCCATGGTCATGAGGACCATATCGGCGCGGTGTTGGACCTCTGGCCGCGCCTCAAGTGCCCCATCTACACCACGCGCTTCACCGCCGGCCTGCTGGAAGCAAAGCGGGCAGGGGAGCCCGGCGCTCCCTCGGAGCTGCCCATCGAGGTGGTGCGCGCGCGCCAGCCGGTGCAGATCGGGCCGTTCAGCGTCGAATTCGTGCCGGTGTCGCACTCCATCCCCGACAGCCATGCCCTGGCCATCCGCACCAAAGCGGGGCTGGTGGTTCATACCGGCGATTGGAAGCTCGACCCGACCCCCCTCGTGGGCGAAGCCACCGACATCGCGCGGCTGAAGGCGCTGGGCGATGAGGGCGTGCGCGCCATCATCTGCGATTCCACCAATGCCATCCGCGACGGCATCTCCCCGTCCGAGGCCGACGTGGGAGCCTCGCTGAAGGCCATCGTCGCCAAGGCGAAGCACCGCATCGCCTTCACCACCTTCTCGTCCAACGTGGCCCGCATCCGCGGCATCGCCGAGGCGGCCTATGCCAATGGCCGCGAGGTGGTGCTGGTGGGCCGGGCGCTGGAGCGCGTCATCGGCGTCGCCCGCGAGCAGGGGCTGCTGGACGGCATTCCCGCCTTCCGCGGCGCGGACGCCTATGGATATCTGCCGCGCGAGCGGGTGGTGGCTATCCTCACCGGCAGCCAGGGCGAGCCGCGCGCCGCGCTGCGCCGCATCGCCGATGACGACCATCCCGAGATCGCCCTGTCGCCCGGCGACCAGGTGGTGTTCTCCTCGCGCACCATTCCCGGCAACGAGAAGGTGGTGAACCACATCGTCAACGCGCTCATCAAGCGCGGGGTGGAGGTCATCACCGATCGCACCGCTCTCGTCCACGTCTCCGGCCATCCCCGCCGCGGCGAGCTGGAGGAGATGTACCGCATGATCCGCCCGCAGGTGGCGATCCCGGTGCATGGCGAGGCGCTGCACCTGCACGAGCACGCTCTGCTCGCCCGCCGTCTCGGCGTGCCGGAGGTGCTGAACTGCTATGACGGCAACGTCATCCGCCTCGCGCCGGGCCCGGCCGAGCGGGTGGACGACGTGCCCTTCGGCCGCCTCTACAAGGACGGCCGCCTGCTGCTGGCCGAAGGTGCGCGCGCCATTCCCGAGCGGCGCAAGCTGAGCTTCGTAGGCGCCATCTCCATCGCCGTCGCCGTGAACAAGCAGGGCGGCCTTGCCGGCGATCCCTCCGTCGAGATCACCGGCGTGCCGGAGCGCGGGGAAGGGGGCGTGGACATGCTCGACCACGTGCTCGACACGGTGGTCGCCACCCTCGACAATCTGCCCAAGGCCCGCCGCCGCGACCCGGAAGCGTTGGCGGAGAGCCTGGAGCGGGCCGTGCGTTCGGCGGTGAACGCGGTGTGGGGCAAGAAGCCGGTCTGCCACGTCCACGTGCTGGAGGTGTGAGTTCTCTCCACCTTCTCTCCTGCGGAGGTCGTGTTTCTCGGCCCGCCCCGTTGCGCTATGGATCGGTGACGAACCGGAGGGAAACATGATCGGACGGCTCAACCACGTGGCGATCGCGGTGCGCGACATCGCGGCCGCCTCGGCGCTCTATCGCGACACGCTCGGCGCGGAGGTCTCCGCCGCCGTGCCCCAGGTGGAGCACGGCGTGACCACGGTATTCGTGACCCTGCCCAACACCAAGATCGAGTTTCTGGAGCCGCTCGGCGCGGATTCGCCCATCGCCAAATTCCTGGAGCGCAATCCGGACGGCGGCATCCACCATCTGTGCTACGAGGTGGACGACATCATCGTCGCCCGCGACCAGCTCAAGGCCAAGGGCGCGCGCGTGCTCGGCTCCGGCGAGCCGAAGATCGGCGCCCACGGCAAGCCGGTGCTGTTCCTTCACCCGAAGGACTTCAACGGCACCTTGGTCGAGCTGGAGCAGGCCTGATCCCCCCCTCGCGGCGCCGGAACCCCGGCGCCGCCAGTCAAGGAAGACGCCGTGTCGGTCGGTGCCGTCGTCGCCATCTATTTCATCGTGTGGTGGACCAGCCTGTTCGCCGTGCTGCCGTGGGGCGTGCGCTCCCAGGCCGAGAGCGCAGACGTCACGCCGGGTACCGATCCCGGCGCGCCGGTGCGGCCGCTGATGCTTTACAAGGTGATCGCCACCAGCCTCATCGCGCTCGTGGTCACCGCCGGCATCGTCTACGTCATGACCAGCGGCATCATCGCGCTGGAAGACATTCCACTGCCCTTCAAGACCGCGGAATAGGCCCACCTACCGGCATCAGTGCAGGGAGGTGCTGCTGATCGCGCCCGCGCCGCGCGGCGCGCCCGGGGTAGGCCCCGGCGCCAGAGGGCCGCTCAGCGCAAGGCGCAGCAGGCGGTCGCCCGTGACCGCGCGGCTGAACAGGTGGCCCTGGCCGAAGTCGCAGCCCCGCGCCTTCAGGAAGTCGTGCTGCCGCGGGTCCTCGATCCCCTCCGCCACCACCGAGAAGCCCAGCGCGCGGGCGATGGAGATGATCGCTGTGGCGATCTCCGCGTCGGCGGCGCGGGGCAGGTCGCGCACGAAGCTGCGGTCGATCTTCAGCTTGGAGATGGGGAAGCGCTTGAGATAGGCGAGCGAGGAATAGCCGGTGCCGAAATCGTCCAGGGCGATGCGCACGCCGGTGTCCTTCAGCTGGCGCAGCTTGCGCTCGGCCGCCGCGCGGGCGTCGAACAGCAGGCTCTCGGTGATCTCCACCTCCAGCTTGTGCGCCGGCAGGCCGGTGCGGCGCAGAACGTCGTCCACGAACTCGCACAGGGCGCCGCGCTGGAACTGGCGCGGCGACAGGTTCACCGCGATGAAGTCGAGGTCGGCGCCCTTGTCGAGCCATTCTGCCATCTGCCGGCAGGCGGCCTCCATCACCCAATTGCCCAGAGGCTCGATGAGACCGGTCTCCTCGGCGAGCGGGATGAAGCGGTTGGGGGTGACGAGGCCGTGGGTCGGGCTCTGCCAGCGCACCAGCGCCTCGGTGCCGGTGATGCGGCCCGTGGCGAGGTTCACCACCGGCTGGAAGTTCAGGATGAACTCGTCGCGGGCGAGGGCGCGCCGCAGATCCGCTTCCATCTCCATGCGCACGCGGGCGCCGCGGGTGAGCGCCTGGGTGTAGAAGGCGTAGCCGCCGCGGCCGTGGGACTTCGCCTCTGCCAGCGCTGAATCCGCGTGCTGGAGCAGGCTCGCCGGCGTCTCGGCATCCTCCGGGAACAGGCTGATGCCGACGCTGGCGCCGAGGTAGATTTCCCCGCCTCCGGGCATGGAGAAGGGGCGCCCCATCTCCTGGATGACGTGGTTGGCGAGGGTGGCGGCATCCTCCGGCCCGGAGATGCCTTCGAGGATGATGACGAACTCGTCGCCGCCATGGCGCCCGAGCGTGGCGCCGGCCTCCAGCTCATCCTGAATGCGCCGGGCGGCCATCTGGAGCACGGCATCGCCGGCCATGTGGCCGAGGCTGTCATTGACGGTCTTGAAGCGGTCGAGGTCCACGAACAGCACCGCGCAGCGCGATCCCGGCCGGCTCAGCGCGAGGTCGAGCAGCGAGGCGAGGAGCGTGCGGTTCGGCAGATCGGTGAGCGGGTCGTAGTGGGCGATGCGGTCCAGCTCGAACTCGGAATGCTTGGCCTGGGTGATGTCCTGGAAGGCGCCGACGAAATTCTGCGCGGCACCGCTGTCGTCATACACCGTGGTGATGTTGAGCTGCTGGAGGAAGATCTCGCCGTTCTTGCGGCGGTTCCAGATCTCGCCCTGCCAGGAGCCGGCGGTGGTCAGCTCGTTCCACAGGCTGCGGTAGAAGTCGCGGTCGTGCCGGCCGGAATGAAGGAGGCGCATGTTCTGGCCGAGGATTTCCTCCTCGCTGTAGCCGGTGATGCGCGAGAAGGCCGGATTGACGGCGGACACCTCGGACTTGAGATTCGTCACCACCAGCCCGTCATAGGAATTGGCGAACACGGCCGCGGCGAGCCGCAGGTGGCGCTCGGTGTGCTTCGATCGGGTGATGTCGGCGAGGAGGCCGACGGCGCGGCTGAGGGCGCCGACGGCGTCGCGGGCGGCGAGGCCGTGCCAGCGGAAGTCGTGATAGCTGCCGTCCGGCCGGCGCAGGCGGATGTCCAGCTCCAGCGTGGGCGCCCCACCGTTCAGGAAGGCCTTCCACGCAGCCGCCACCTTGCGGCGGTCGTCCGGGTGGAGCAATTCGTGCCACGGCCGCTGGATGTCCACGGCCTCGTCGGCGCCGACGCCGAGCATCTCCCGTGCCCGCTGCGAGAGATAGAGGCTGCCGGTGCGGATGTTGAGATCCCACACGCCCTGGTCAGAGCCCTTCACCGCAAGGCCGAAGCGCTCCTCGCTCTCGCGCAGGGCGGCCTCGGCCGCGCGACGGGCGGAGATGTCCTGCGCCACCAGCAGGAGGTGGTCTGCCGCGCCATCGGCGTTGCGCACCAGAGAGAAGGTGAAGGCCAGCCAGACGGCCGAGCCGTCCGGGCGCACGAGGCTTTCCTCCGTCTCGATCTCGGCCGACCGGCCGTCGAGGAGCGGGCCGATCACATCGGCGCCGCCGGAGGCGGGGTCCGGCTCCCGCAAGTGCCACATGCGCTCGCCGATCAGCGCGCTCGCCGGCCGGCCGAGCATGCGGCAGGCCTTGCCGTTGGCCCGCAGGATGGTGCCGTCGAGGTCGAGGTGGAGGATGCCGGTCGCGGCCTGGTCGAAGGCGGCGCGGAAGCGCGCTTCGGCCTCGCCCACCGCGCGGGCGGCCGAAAGCTCGCGCGCCGCCTCGCGCATCCGCGATTTCTGCAGCAGGCCGCGCCCCACCGCCACGGCGAGCAGCAGCAGCACGCAGGCGAGCGCCGCCGAGAAGAAGGCGGAGGTGCGGGCGCCGCCCAGAACCTCGTCGCGGTCCACCTTCAGCACGAGGGAGGACTGGTCGCCGGGGATGGGCGTGCGCACCGCCAGAACGGCGCGGCCGGAGGGATCGGCGCCGGCACCGGTCGCGCCGGGGCTGTCGGTGCCGGCGGCGAAGGGATAGGGGTCGGCCACGAAGGTCCGTGGCAGCGGGGCGGCCTGATCGCGCGAGACCGCCGAGGTGACGCGCACGCCGCCACGCGGGTCCGGCGCCACCAGCAGCGCCTCGGCGCTGCGGGCGGTGCGGAACACGGCCGAGAGCATGGGATGGGCTTCCGGCCGCACCGCCGACTGCAGGAACAGGACGCAGCAGGGATCATGCTCGGCCCCGCGTACCGGCACGTTGACGAGGAAGGCGAAGCCCCCTGTGCGCGTGGTGTCGCGCGGCGGCGGGGCTTCCGCCATCTGGCCAGTGGCCGCGACCTCCCGCACCATCTCCGCCATGTCGGGCCGGCCCGGCTCCGGTCCGGAGGACAAGATGAAAGCGCCGTTGTTGGCCCACAGCTCGGCGCCGGTGAAGCCGAAGGCGCGCGCGCTCTCGCCCAGCAGCAGGCGCAGGCGCTCGCGGCGCTCGGAAGAGGGCTCGGCGTGCCAGCCGGCCACGTCGTCGGCGAGGAAGCGGCTCGATCCCAGCGCCAGTGCGCCCGTCTCCAGCCGCTGGCGCTCCTGGGCGAGGTTGCGCACCTGTACTTCCGCAAGGGTGCCGAGGAGCCGCCGTGTGTCGGAGATCGCCGACTGCACGCTCGCCTGATAGACGAGCACCGTCACCACGAGAAGGATGGCGCCGAGGCCCAGCAGCAGGAGCACGGCGCGCATGGCGCCGATGGAGTTCGGCACAGTGGAGGCCACACCGACCGTGCCGGTCCTGCGCGGCGCGGGAGCCACGTCGGTGGTGGTCCGGGCTGTCGTCGCGGCCGCCGCACGGCGCCGGGCGACGAAGAGCGTCGCCATGAACGCAGCAGTGCCGATCACGGCTGCGGCGACGAGGGCAATGAGGGTGGTCTTGAGCGTCGGCGCACCACCGAAGCCGCCGGTGGCGAGGGAGGGCTGCGCTTCGGCCGCACGGCTCCACAGCGCTGCCACCGCCGTGAGCACGGTCGCTGCGCGGAACCGCCCTTTGGCCGGTTGCGCCCTCATGATGCCTCGTCCTGCTGCCCTCGATCCGGCAGTCAAGCCGCCGCCGCTTCGAGACCTATATCTTGGCCGTTGGTGGGAAAAAGCGAAATCGCGGAATTTCCCTTCGATAAGGTTGTAAAATACCTGCCAAATGCCGGCAAAGCCACTGCCCGGCGGCCAGAGCCTTCCGCCGATACCTTATCGCGAGACTCGATCGTGAGACTTGCTCCTGCCGCGATCATCCACCATTTGTAGGAAGCTGGCCCGCCGACCTTGAATCGGCCGGGTCTGGAGGTCTGCCATGAGTGTCGCTGAAACACCCCCCGTGCGCCCCGCCCGGCGCAGCCCGCCGCCGGTCATCCGCATCACCGACATCGCCGCCGAGCGCCTGCGCGAGATTCTCGCCGATGCCGAGCCGGGCACCGCCGTTCGGGTGGGCATCGAGAACGGCGGTTGCGCCGGCATGTCCTACAAGCTCGATTTCACCACCGACGTGGCGCCGCTCGACTCCGTCGTCGAGGACAAGGGCGTGAAGGTCGTGGTGGATTCCAAGGCGGTGCTCTTCCTCATCGGCACCGAGATGGATTTCAAGACGGACAAGGTCTCGTCCCAGTTCGTCTTCAACAATCCCAATCAGACCTCCTCCTGCGGCTGCGGCGAATCCGTCGCCATCACGCCGGCGGCTGCCGACGCGTCCTGAGCGGCGCTTCGGCGCCGAACGGGGCAGGGCGGTTCAGCCGCCGTTCAGTTTGGCCGCGGCAAGAGTGGCACATCGCGCGGATCCCGGCTCCGGCCGGCGGTCGCGCGCCGCCATAACTGCCCACAGGTGCCATCTTGACCCCTCGTCCCATCGCCGCCCTCCTGTCGAGCCCTGCATTCGGCATCGTCGCCCGTGCCCTGCTCACCTTCATCTTCTGGGGCGCGGGCCTGGACAAGCTGTTCAACTTCGGCGAGGCGCTGGCGCTGTTCGACTTCTTCGGCGTGAAACCGGCCCTGTTCTTCGTGCCGCTCGCCATCGTCGTGCTGCTCGGTGGCTCGGCCATGGTCATCGCCAACCGCATGGCCTGGCTCGGCTTCGGGATGCTGGCGGTGTTCACCGCGCTGACCATTCCCATCGCCCATCCCTTCTGGACCATGCAGGGCGAGCAGCGCCTGTTCGAGTTCCACGTGGTGGTGGAGCACATCAGCCTGATCGGCGGCCTGATGATCGGCGCCATCCTGTGCTGGCGCCTGGAGCGCGAAGCGCGACCCCGCGCCTGACGAGCGCGAAGCGCGACCCCGCGCCTGACGGCACGCGCCCATCGGCACGCGCCGAGCCGCGGTGGAAGCCGGCGCGGCAGGAGGTACACTCCCGCCGCGAAACATGCTCTAAGACACGTCCGCCGGGCCCCGCGCCCGGTCCCGCGGACGTGGCGAAACCGGTAGACGCACGAGACTTAAAATCTTGCGCCGCAAGGCGTGCGGGTTCGAGTCCCGCCGTCCGCACCAGCCGTAGAGTCCCGCACCAGACGTTCCGTTCCCGCATGGCCGGCGCCAGCGCCCTGCGGCGGGATCACTCCCCGGCTTCGGGCGAAGCTGCTATTTGGAGGCATTCGCCTGCTACGGGCGACCCGTGCGCCCATCTGCCCCTCGCCCCGGATCCTCCCTCGTGAACGCCCCGCCTTCCCTTCACCATGCGCATCATGCGCCGCCGGTGTATTTCCTCCAGGGCATGCGCAAGGCCGTGTCGGTGCCCGCGCTGGTGCTGTTCGCGAGCTATCTGGGCTTCGGCGCGGTGCTGCATGGGGTGGGATTTCCCCTCGGGGCCGGTATAGCCTCGACCTTGCTCGTGTGGGCCCTGCCGGCGCAGCTGATCCTCATCGGTGGCCTTGCGGCGGGCACGGCGCTGCCGGCCATTGCGCTCGCCGTCGGGCTCTCCTCCATGCGCCTCCTGCCCATGGTGGTTTCGGTGGCGCCCTACATGCGCGGGCCGCGCCGCAGTCTCTTCTGGGAGCTGGTCTGTGCCCATTTCGTCGCGATGACGGTCTGGCTCGAAGGGCTCCGCATGCTGCCGCACCTGCCCGGTGAGGCGCGCGTGCCCTTCACCCTCGGGCTCGGCCTCTCGCTGATCGGCGTGAGCTGCCTCGGCACGGTGACGGGCTACACCATGGCCGGCGAGGTGCCGGGCTGGATCGCGGCCGGGCTGCTTCTGCTCACGCCCCTGTCTTTCACCGTGCTGATGGTGCGCAACGCCGTCTCCGCCACCGATTGGCTGGCGCTCGCCGCCGGCCTCATCCTGATGCCGCTGACGCTGAACCTTGGGGGCGGGCTCGATCTGATGATCTCCGGCATCGGCGGCGGTACGCTCGCCTTCATCGCCGGCCGCCTGCTGGAGCGGCGCCGATGATCGCCCCGATGAGCGAGGGCACCGCCCTGCTGCTGGTGATTCTCCTCGGCTTCCTGCCGACGGAGGTGTGGCGTACCCTCGCGGTCATTGCCGGTCGCCGCGTGGAGGAGGGCAGCGCCGTCTTCCACTGGGTGCGGGCGGTGGCCACCGCCCTCCTGGCTGCGGTGATCGCGCGGCTCCTGTTCGCGCCGGCCGGCGTCCTCGCCGAGGTTCCGCTGGCGCTGCGCCTCGGGGCCGTGCTCGCAGGGGTGGCGGGCTTCCTCGTGGTGCGCCGCTCCGTGTTCGCCGGGGTGGTGGTGGGCGAGATCGTGCTCATGGGCGGCGCTTATTTTCTCCACGGCTGAAGCGTGGCGACCTCCGCACTGCACCTTGCGGGGCAAGGCTTTGACGCGGGACGAGTGGTATTGCGAGGCGTGCGTCGTCCACAGGGCAGGGGGGCGGGACCACAAATTATCGCCCGTGCCCTTTCCATCGGGGGCGGGGGTTGCTACATACGCCTCGCCGAACACCGGTTCGCCGGCAAACTCTCGGTTCTGACGCGGGGTGGAGCAGCCCGGTAGCTCGTCAGGCTCATAACCTGAAGGTCGCAGGTTCAAATCCTGCCCCCGCAACCAAACCTTGGTTTCAAGGTCGCAAAAGGGTCGCCGCAAGGCGGCCCTTTTGCGTTTTGGCTCCGAGGGCGGGAGCCGGGTAGGCACACGGCTACGCATCAATCCCGAGACGGCTCAGGACACCCCTTGCTCGCGTTCAAGGTCGCATCGTGCTACTTTGAGGCGAATGAATGCCCGATTTCGCTTGGCCTAAGCTGCTGACGAAAGGGGGAAAAGGGATGAAGTGCCCTCCAATACCTCCGCACGAGAAAGATCGTCTCGCGGCGCTCGATAGCTATGTGCTTGCCGGCGAGGGGTCCGTCGCCGACCTCACGCCGTTGGTCGAGATGGCCCTGCGCATCTTCAACGTGCCGATGGCGGCCGTGAACATGATCGGCACCGACAGCGTGTTCTTCGCGGCGAGCGCCGGGTTCGGCGATGATGTTGACAAGCGCCGGGAGGTCTCCTTCTGCGCCCACACCATCCTTCAGGGCGCCACCATGGTCGTGCCGGACGCGACCCACGACGAGCGCTTCCACGACAATCCGCTGGTTTCCGGCGCCACCAACATCCGCTTCTATGCCGGCGCACCCCTGCTCTCGGCGGACGGCCACGCCATCGGCGTGCTCTGCATCCTCGATACGGTGCCCTATGACGGCTTCGGCGCCGAGGATCGTGTCCGCCTGAGCGATCTGGCCCACATGGTGATGGATCGGCTGGAGATCCGCCGCCTCGCCATGGCCGCGTCGGCGGGCCGAACGGCGGTGCCCAAGCGGGTGGTGGGGCCGGAGCACCTCGCGCACCTCGCCCAGATCGACGCCTTGACCGGTCTGCCCAATCGCCGCCAGTTCTACCGGGCGGTCGAGGCGGCGCTTCTCACCGGCCGGGCCTGCGGACTGCTGATGGTGGACGTGGACGGCTTCAAGGACATCAACAACATCCTCGGACCTGCCGCGGGCGATGATGTGTTGAGGGCGATCGGCCAGCTTCTGGTCGCCGAGGCATCGAGCGGCACCGCCGTCGCGCGTATCGGCGGAGACGAGTTCGCCATGCGGGTCTGCGGGCTGACGGCCGAGGCGGCCAAGCCCTTCGCCCGCCAGCTCCTCGCCAAGATATCCGAGCTCGCCCCCATGGGGCATGAAGACATGCGGATCAGTGCAAGCTGCGGCATCGCGCTGTTCCCTCGTGATGCGCAGGAACCGGTGGAGCTGATCGGCGATGCCGACCTCGCGCTCCACGCCGCCAAGGCCCAGGCGACGGCAAACGTCGCGCTCTATTCTCCGGCGCTGCGCACCGATGCGCTGGACCGTCGCCTCTCCAGCATCGATCTGCACCGGGCAGTGGCGAACGGGGAGTTCGTGCTTTTCTATCAGCCGCAGGTGCGCCTGTCGGACGGGGCGCTGGTCGGCGCGGAAGCGCTCATCCGATGGATGCATCCCAGCCGCGGCCTGCTGTCTCCGGCCGCCTTTCTGCCGGCGCTGGAGGGGAGCGCGCTGGCGCCCCAGGTCGGGCGTTGGGTCATCGAGGGGGGGTGCGCCCAGGCGGCCCGCTGGCGACAGCAGGGCGCTGCCGATTTCCGCATGGCCGTCAATCTCTTCGCCTCGCAGTTTCGCACCGGCGATCTGCCCCGCGAGGTGGAGGAGTCGCTGGCGCGGCACAGGTTGCCGCCGGAGGCGCTGGAGCTCGAGATCACCGAGAATATCGTGCTCTCGGACCATTCCACCTCCATCGACGCGTTGACGCGGCTGCGGCAGATGGGTGTCCACATCGCCTTCGACGATTTCGGCACCGGCTATGCGTCGCTCAGCCTGCTGACCCGGTTTCCGGTGAGCTGCATCAAGCTCGATCGCAGCTTCGTTCAGGCCATGCTGCAGGCGCCGCGCGAGGCGGCGGTCATCGCTGCCATTCTCGAGATGGGGCGGGCTCTCGACATGGATGTGATCGCCGAGGGTATCGAGACCGAGGCACAGCGTGCCTACCTCGCTGCGCGCCATTGTCCGGAAGGGCAGGGCTATCTGTTCGGCCGGCCGATGCCTGCGGAGGAGTTCGAGGCGCGCCTTGGCCAGGCGACAGCCTTCGTGCCGCAGGGGGCGGCAGAACGGGACGCGGGCTCGCGAGCCTGCTGAACGGGGCCTATCCCTCAGTGACCGCCGAAGCGCGCAAGCGGTGGCTGCGCACCTTGCTGCGGTTGCCGCAGGCGGCCATGGAGCACCAGCGCCGGGTGCCGTTGCGGGCGGTGTCGTAGAAAACGAGGCTGCACTCGGGATTGGCGCAATGCCGGAGCCGCGCCGGCTCGTGGCGGGCGGCGAAATCGGCAAAATCTGCGGCGATGGCGGGGAGGGGACCCGCGCTTTCGGGCGGGTGTTCCTCCACCACAAGCGCGCCGCCCCGCCACGCAAGGTGCGGCTGGGGTGCGCCCGCCGCCAGCAGGGCGTTGACCAAATCAAGGTCGGCCGGCTTGGGCTTGCTGCCGGTCCTGAGGCATTCGAACAGGCGGGCGAGCGCCTCACGTAATGCGAGGGCCTGCGGCCGCAATGCGGGGGCGGCGTGGGCATCAAGCCCCGCCGCCTTGAGCCAGCGTTGCCAGCCATCCTCGGTGGCCAGGAAATCCCCCAGCGCAGCGGGGGCGGAATTGACGAGATCGATCCACAGGCGACTGCCGAGGAAGGGCATCCCGTCGCGGAAGTCGCTCTCCTGCGGTGTGTTCACACGATCCTCTTCTCTGTCTGCCGCCTGATCCTGCCCGCTGCCGGCGCAGCGTCGGCGGGCGTGTAACCGGAAAGATAGGCGATTACCGGGTGGACACAAGCGCACACCGCCGACGTAACCATTTAAAATGATATTGACAGGTTATTTGTGGCATGTAACCCCATAAGTGGCATTAAGCCAGTTACGTGGAGACATCCCATGCATGCCGTCAACACCGCCACGCGCCCCGGCGCCGGGACCGAGGTCGCCTATCACCGTGCCGCCATCCGGGGGCTCGACATCTTCTACCGGGAAGCCGGCCCGGCCGACGCGCCGGTGGTCGTGCTGCTGCACGGCTTTCCCTCCTCCTCGCACATGTTCCGCAACCTCATTCCCGCGCTCGCCGACCGCTACCGGGTGATCGCGCCCGACTATCCCGGCTTCGGCCAGTCCAGCGCGCCAGCGCCGGAGGCGTTCGCCTACAGCTTCGACACGCTCGCCGACGTGGTTGAGGCGCTGCTCGAAGGCCTCGGCATCCGTCGCTATGCGCTCTACATGCAGGATTACGGCGGTCCGGTGGGCTTCCGGCTCGCGTCCCGGCATCCCGAGCGGGTGACGGGGCTCATCGTGCAGAATGCGGTGGCGAACCTCGAAGGCTTCCACGCCAATGCCGCCGCCGCCTTCGGCCCCTACTGGACCGACCGCAACGCGGAGACGGAAAAGCCGGTCCGCAGCTTCCTGGCCGCCGAGACCACGCGCTTCCAGTACGAGCATGGCTCGTCCACCCGCGCCGACCGCCTCTCGCCCGACACCTGGACCCACGACCAGGCGCTGCTCGACCGCCCCGGCAACGACCGCATCCAGCTGGAACTGCTTTATCGCTACCAGGACAACGTGGGCGCCTATCCCGCCTTCCAAGCCTATCTGAAGGACCGCCAGCCCAACATTCTGGTGGTGTGGGGCGACAACGACCCCTTCTTCACCGCCGAGGGCCGCGACCTGTTCAAGGTACTGGTGCCCGCGACCGAGGTGCATGCCTACGACGCCGGCCATTTTGCGCTGGAAACCCACCTGCCGGAGATTGCCGGCGCCATCCGCGGCTTCCTCGCCCGCGTCGCCTGACATCGTTCCCGACAGCGCCGCGCCGGACCATCCGGCGCGGCCGCCCTCCAATGGAGCCAGCCTCGTGCCCCTGACGCTTTCCCCAACTTCGGTGTCGGGACGGATTTCGCTCGCCGCGATGGCCGTCCTCGTCGCCCTGTCGCTGCCGACCCCCACCTCTGCTGCTTCGCCGCCCCCGGCCGCCGCCACGGCGACGGTGCCGGCCGCCCTCTCGCCCACGGTCCATTACCGCTCGAAGAGCATCGCCGGCGTCGAGATCTTCTATCGCGAGGCGGGGCCGGTGGATGCGCCGGTGCTCCTGTTGCTGCACGGCTTTCCCTCGTCCTCGCACATGTTCCGAAACCTCATCCCGCTGCTTGCCGACCGCTACCATGTGATCGCGCCGGACTATCCGGGCTTCGGCCACAGCGGCGTGCCGGACCGCGCGCAGTTCACCTACGGGTTCGCCGCCTTCGCCGATCTCGTGGACAGCCTCATGGGCACCCTCGGGGCCGAGCGCTATGCGCTCTACGTGATGGATTACGGCGCGCCGGTGGGCTACCGGCTGGCGCTCAAGCACCCCGAACGGGTGACGGCGCTGTTGGTGCAGAACGGCAATGCCTATGAGGACGGTCTGAGCCCCTTCTGGTCGCCGCTCAAGGCCTATTGGGCGGACGGCTCACAGGCCAACCGCGAGGCGCTGCGCGCGGGCCTCACCCCTGAGGCGACCCGCTCGCAATATGTGAACGGGGTCGCCGACGTCTCCCGCATCGATCCCGACACCTGGCTGGTGGATCAGGCCCTGCTCGACCGGCCCGGCGTGGACGAGATCATGCTCGATCTGTTCAAGGATTATGCCAGCAACATCGCCCTCTACCCGCAGTTCCACGCCTTCTTCCGGGAGAAGAAGCCGCCGACGCTGATCGTCTGGGGCGCCAATGACGAGATCTTCCCGGCCGCCGGCGCGCGGGCCTATCTCAGGGATCTGCCGAAGGCGGAGCTTCACCTGCTGAACAGCGGCCACTTCGCCCTGGAAGACAAGGGCGCCGAAATCGCCGTCCTGATGCGCGACTTCCTCGCGCGCTCGCTCCCCGCTACAGCGCCCGGCAAGGCTGCCGCGCGTTGAGTTTAGTATGCCCCGGCCGCTGTCCGCCTTTTCCGCGCGGGCAGCGGCCGGGGCCAGGATCACCACTTGAGGAAACGCGGTCCTGTCAGCCAGCCGAAGCCGGTGACGATGGCGAGGCCCGCCGCGTACCAGATGCCCACATAGACCGGCGCATCATTCACGCAGAAGGACGCATAGGCGAGCGCGCCGATGCCGCCGGCCACGAGGCCGAGCAGCGCCCCGCAATAGTGCAGGTCCGTCGGCGCCGTCTCGCGCAGCACCAGCGTGAGCACCACGAGCGGAATGACCGACAGGAGCGGGATGGCGAGCACGCAGACGAACCAGTCGTTGAACATGGTCGCCATGCCGCTGGTCGCGGGCGTGGCGACGATCTGCATAACCGCGGCGAACCACACCAGCGCCAGCGGAAGGAGGGCGAGGCGGAGCAGCTTGCCGCTCGCCCGGCCGGCCCGCGCCGCCCGGCGCAGCCCGTGCGCGGCGATGGCGACCATCGCGGCGAGGAAGCCGACCTTGAGCACGAAATCGAATGTGCCCATCGCCCGCAACAGGTCCGGCCGCACCCCCAGCGCGAAGATGCAGGCGAGAGCCGCGAGGCAGAGCGAGCCGGCCATGGCGAGCGTCAGCAGCCGGTCCTGCCGGCCCGGGTCCACCGCCTCGACGCGGGTGGCGAGGAAATCGATGAGGTCGTCGGTGTTCATGGGCGTGCCTCCGACAAAAGGGCAGCAAGCTTCTTCATGCCGCGATGGATTCCGATTTTCACCGCCGCATCAGTCATGCCGATGCGGGCTGCGGCCTCGGCGATGCTGAGGCCCTCGATTTTCACGTATTCGATGGGGAGCCGGAAATGCCGGGGCAGCGTATCCAGTGCCCGGTGCAGTTCCCGCGATGTATCCACCGCTTCATATCTGTCCACGTCGGCGAGATCGTCCATCTCGTCGATCTGCACGTTGCGCAGCGCCCGCGCGTTGAGGCGCAGGTGGTCGATGAGCTTGTAGCGGGCGATGCCGTAGGTCCAGGCGAGGACGGGCGAGGAGCCATCATAGGTATGGCGCTTGGTGTGCAGCACCAGAAGGGTGTCCTGCACCAGATCCTCCGCATCGTCCGTCCCGGCACCGCTGCGGCGCAGGCGGTTGCGGAAATAGCTGCGCAGTCGCACGGACACATGCTGCAGAAGCGCCCGGTGCGCCTCGGCATCGCCGGACTGGCTCGCGCGCATCAGCGCTTCCAGGTCGGGTTCTCGGCTCATGAAATTCCCCCTCATGAGCACGAATTCGCGGGGCGGTGCTGAAAGGTTACATGCGGCGCGATCACGAGGATGCGAGGGTGCCGGGACGTGCCGCGGAGACCTTGGTCCCGACAGTGTTTCCGCAGCGTTGCGCGGAGGATTTTCGTGATCTCAAAATCTGTTGAACAGGTCTTTCGAACTGATTGTAACCTGAGAGGTTCGACTTGCGGAATATCCAGCATCAACGCTTCGATACTGGAGAAAATACATGCGTAAGTCGATCCTCTCCCTCGCCGTCCTCGCCTCTGCTTTGGCCCTGGGCACTGCCGCCTTCGCGGACGAGACCGAGACCGCCGTGAACCGCGAGAGCGTGCGCGTCGCCGCCGGCATCACCCACACCGATCCCGCGCCGCTCGGTTATGGTGCGGATACCGGGGTGCACCACGGCTTTGCCGGGGCGCAGAACGCCGAGCACGCCCTTTCCGATGCCGACCGCGCGCTGTTCAAGCTCGGTGATCGCGGCCTCGGCAACAGCTGATCGGGCCTCACAAAAGCCGGCCGCGGTGGTTCTCCATCGCGGCCGGCTTTTCGCGTCTGAAAGGGGCAAGGAAATCAGCGGGCGACCGCGCTCGCCACATAGATGCGCCATCGCCCATCCTCTTCCTCTGCCAGCCGATAGAGTGCGCTGGACGCAAAGGGATCGGGACTCCAGGCGCCATCCTGCGCGGTGACGACGATGGCGCCGCAGCCGAAGGTCCAGCGCAGGGTCGCCACGTCCTCTGCCGTTCCGGTGCCGGCAAAAACCCGGTCGAAGAGCATTGCCGCGTCCACACGCTCCGATGCCGAGAGGGGCGCGAAGGCGAGCGCCATCTCCTGCCCGCCGAAGCAGGAGCGGCGGCGCGACAGGAGCGCCCACGACAGGTTGATGGGCCAGGGCGTCAGCTTCTCCAGCCGCGCCGGATTGCTGGCGATCCGCACCTCCGGCCCGACCGCCCGGCGCACCGCCCGCCACAGCGCCGGATCACCGGCGAAGACGCGGCCGTCCACGCTCGGTTCGCCCGTGATGTTGCGGTGGGCGAGGGCGAGGGTGTCCGGCAGTCCGAGGGCGACAAGAGCGAGGCCGGCGGCGAGAAGGGCGCGGCCCTCCCGAATGCGCAGTGTCCGCATGGCCCAGAGACGCGCCATCGACAGCGCCTCGGATAACGCCGCGCCCGCGAAGGCTGCCAGCACCAGAACGGCGGGCAGCACGGCGCGCCAGCCCAGATCGTTATTCTCCCCCGCCGTGCTTTGCAGGGTGGCGCTCACCGCCAGCGCCGCGACGGCCAGCGCCGCCAGCGGGCGCGCGATCTGCCGGCCCGACCGACCGCCCATGCGCCCGGCGAACACCAGCGCAAGCCCCGCGACGCCGGCGAACAGGATGCCCGGAAATTCCACCGGCAGCAGCACCAGCCAGTAGGCGAGCGGGTCGAGCACCGCGCGTGCCGCATCCGGCCATCCCGGCCCCAACACGGGCAGCGGCGTGAGCTGGACGGGAGTTCCACCGCCCCGCGTTGCCGCCGCATGGATTTGCGCCATCAGCAGTGGCGCGACGAGCGCCAGCGCCACCAGCGCCGCGCCGGCCAGCGTCGCGAGGAACCACAGGCGGCCCTTCGCCGGGCGCGAGAATGCCAGCACCAGCGCCGCCGCCGTCCCAGCCAGCGCGAAGGTGACGCCGCCCACCCACAGGGAGCTGCCAAAGGCCGCCGCTGCGGTGAGCCCGATCAGCCCCGCGAGCACCGCCCCTTGCCCGGCACCGGAGCCCGCGCGCAACCGCGCCATCAGCAGCACCGCGATCACGCAGGCCGTGGCCGAGGCGACATGATGCGGGCTCCAACTCGTCTGGTAGAGGAGCCCGGCGAGGCCCGATGCGGGTTCAAGCGCAAGATCCACCCGGGCGCCGCCAAACAGCGCAGACGTCACCGGCCGCAACGAGCCCGCCGACACGGCAAGCAGCGCGAGGAGCGGGGCGGATGCGCCGGGGCGCAGGCGGAAGGCGAGCCCCGCGACGAGCGCGAGTGCCGCGAAGCCGGTGAACCAGGTGGCGGCCGCATCTGCCGCCCAGCCGTGCGCGCCGGACAGGAGGGCGAGTTCCGCCGCGCCGAAGTGCCAAAGATAATAATAGGCCACCGTCCCCGCCGCGCCGCCCGCCCCGAACACGGGATTGGCGGGCGGGATGATGCCGTTCTGCGCGATCTCGTCGATGAGGATGATCTTGGCGTGGTCGTAGATGGGGGAGGCGAGCGCGATGGCGCCATCCGGCATCATCTTCGGCAGCACGCCCAGCATCGGCACCAGCGCCAGTAGCCCGGCGACCGCGAGCGCGAGGAGCGGAAAGCGACCACCGGCCGGCGCGCGGGGAAGGGCGAGCGCGCACAGGCTTACCAGCGCCGCTGATCCGATGATGACGACCGGCGAGAGGCCGAACAGATGGGCCAAGGCGGCGGCGGCCGGTGTCTGCGTGGCCCATCCGAGCGCAGGCGCCAACGCCAGCGCCGCCGTCCGATCTTGCCCCAGTCCGCGCGCCAGAAGCCAGCCGGGAATTCCCCACAGGACAAGCGCCAGCGGGATGCACAGGAGAAGGCTCGGGAGGGACACCATCAGCGGGCGGCGCCGGCCGTCACAGGCCAGCGAACCAGTTGAAGCCCTGCTTCTCCCAGAAGCCGAGGGGGTAGGTGTTGGTCACCTCGATGGCGCGGATCCATTTGGGATTCTTGAAACCGAGCTTCACCGCCGTGCGCAGCCGCATGGGTGCGCCGAATGGGTCCGTGATGGGCTCGCCCGCATAGTGCGTGGCGAGGATGGTCTGCGGGTGGAGCGCCGAGGCCATGTCGATGCTCTCCATGTAATCGTCATTGCCGTAGAAGGCGATGTACTTCGCCGTGAGGTCGGCGCCGATGCGGGTGAGAAAGTCCCTGAGGTTCGGGCCGGACCACTGGCCGATATAGTCCCAGCCTTCCACGCAGATGTGGCGGATGATCACTTCCTGCTGCGGTAGCGCATTGATGCGATCCAGCGTCCACGGCCGCTTGTCCTTGACGAGGCCGGAGAGTTCCAGCTGCCAGGTGGAGAGGTCCACCGGCTTCACCTCGTCGATCTCGTAATAGGCGTTGAAGCGGGGCGGCTTCACCACGAGGTCGCGGGAATAGGTGGGGGCGAGCCGCTTCGGGTCGAACAGGGCGGCCTGCACGCCGTCGTTGAAGTCGGAGACGGTTCGAAGAACCCCTTGAACCTCTTCGCGATTGGAGATGTCGCAGCCGGCGAGGAGCGACATTGCGCCAAGGCTCAGCGAACCGCGCAGCAATTTGCGGCGGTCGATGCGCTCGAGAAGGGCACGGTTCTCGACCATGAGGCTCTGGTCGGGCCGCGCGATGGAGGCCCGGTTTGGCCGGAAGAAGGAGCGGAGGGACATGGGCTTGCCTCAGGTCAGCGCGAGGGATCGGGCGCGGGCGCGCCATCGGCAGGGAGGGTGTCGGGATCGGCAAGACGCGGGCCGCCGGTGAACATGGCGAGCAGCGTCTTCGGCACCAGCAGTGCGAGGGCCACATGCACCACCATGAACAGCACGATGGCCGCCATGCCGAGGAAGTGGATGAGCCGCGCCGACTGGAAGCCGCCGAACATCGAGGCGAGCCCGGAAAACTGCACTGGCTTCCAGATGGCGAGGCCCGAGGCCACCTGCACCACGATGATGGTGATGACGCCCACATAGAGCAGCTTCTGCACCGCGTTGTAGTGGGTCAGATCCTGGTGCTTCAGCCGAAAGGTCAAGGCGGCGACGGCCTCGGCAATCACCTCGCGCGGGCGGATGGGGAAGAGCAGGCGGGCGAAGCGGCCGGTGGCGATGCCGTAGGTGAGATAGGCGATGCCGTTCAGCACCAGCACCCACATGCCGAAGAAGTGCCATTGCAAGGCGTGCTGCGCCCACACGCCGAGCACGATCGCCTGCGGGAAGTGCAGGAAGCCGAAGATCACCTCGTCATTGTAGATCTTCCAGCCGCTGCCGATCATGACGATCATGGCGATGGCGTTGGTCCAGTGCATGATCCGCAAGGCAAGCGGATGCATGCGTCTTGATGTGTGTTCTTTCATGTGCATCGCTTTCTTTTCGGACTTTGCGTATTTATTTTTGCGTCTTGTAATAAATGTTGACCGAGATTCGTATATGACGATGTATATCGTCAGATAAAAACTCATGGAGTCTTTGCATGAACCCCATTCGTCCTGTTCTGGCGCTCGCCCTCGTTCTCGGTGCGACCGGCATCGGCGCGCCGGCCTTCGCGGGCGGTCCGCCCCACGCCAACACCCAGACCGCGCCGGGTGAGGATGACCTCACCCCCGCCGAGCGGATGGCCGAGCGCTTTCCCCAGAAGGTGCGGGTGGGCGATCTCGTGGGCCTGCCGTTGCTCGATTTCGACGACCGCACGCTGGGGTTCGTCACCGAGGTGGCGCGCACGCCGGAGGGCGGCATCGTGCTCGTGGTGCCGGTGGGCGGCTGGTTCGGCCACGGCGGCCGACCGGTGCCGGTGCCCCTCGAGACGGTGGCGATCCTCGGCCGGCAGATCGCGCTTCTGGACATCCCGCGCGACGACCTGCCGAAGCTCGCGTCCTGGACGCCTGCTGCCGGCCAGAGCGTGCCGGCGGACGACATCATCCGCATCGCCATCACTCGGCGCTGATTGGGAAGGGGCGCGGTCATGGCCGCGCCCTTTGCGTTTCCACCAGCAGGTTCGCCGCCTCGATGGACGGGATCTGCCGCCGGTTCAGCGCCAAATGCCGGCCGAAGGCGAGCGCGCGCCGCTCCAGCCGCGCGCGCAGGCCGATGTCCGCGATGGTCTCGAACTCGGCGATATGGGCAAGGCCGAGGATGCGGCGGCTGATCTCCATGCCGGCGAAGCCCAGCGCATCCTGCCAGACGGAAGTCAGATGGGTCGCAAGCGCCACCTTCGCGCCGGCCTCGTCCCCCTGAGCCTCGAACAGGTCGGAGCCGCCGAGGATGCCGGTGCGCTCGTGCGTCCAGAGGCGGGAGAATTCCGCCTCGAAGGTCCGCCACAGGATGCCGGCGGTGGCCAGCAGGAATTCGCAATAGGCGGCTGCCGCCCGCGCGTCGGCGCGGTGGCCCTCCTGCGCGAAGGCGGCCATCCAGAGGTTGGCCAGGCACACGCCCACATCGAAGCCCATGGGGCCGTAGAGGGCGAACTCGGCGTCGATCACCCGCGTGTCGGTGGGCGTCGCCATCACCGATCCGGTGTGCAGGTCGCCGTGCAGCAGGGTCTCGGCGCAGGTCGCAAAGCGCGCCTTCATCTCCACAGCCGCGAGCTTCAGCGGGCGGTCTGCGCGGAAGGCGCCCGCGACGTCATCGAGTCCCGGCGTATGCCGGTTGAGGGGGGCGGCTTTGAACGGGTCGGAGAAGACCAGTTCCTCGGTGATGCCGGCAAGCTCCGCATTGCCCGCGAACAATGCGAGATCGGCCTTGCGCGCCGTCGTGGGCATGGACCAGTCCGAGCCCCGGAAGAGCGTGCGGGCGAGGTAGAGACCGAGGTGGGTGCCGAGCAGCGGCAGTTCCTCCCCCGCCATGAAGGCGCGGCGCGCCACCTTGTGTGGGGTCAGGTGCTCCATGGCGAGCATCGCCTGGGCGGGATCGAAGAAGAGGAGTTCCGGCGTACGGCCGGGATCGCGCGCGCCGAGACGCGACAGCGCCTCATGCTCGAAGAAGGCGCGGTCGAGGGACATGGGCCAGCTCTCGCCCACCACGCGGGCATAGGGCAGCGCCTGCTTCACCACGACGGAGCCCTTCGGCCCCTCGACGATGAAGACGAGGTTGAGGTTGCCGTCCCCCACTTCCCGCACCTGCCAGGCCTCGGCCGGGCCGAGCCGGTCCAGAAGCTCCGGCCGTCCGCCGAGGCGGCGCGGCAGGCTCGATGCGTCGAGGGCGAGATAGGCGGTGCGGTCGAGCATCGAGGCCGGCCTCTCAGCGGGGGTGAACGGTTTGGGCGCAGTGCGCCATCCAGGCGGTGGCAAAGCCGGCGGCGAGGGCGATGGAGCGGGAGGCGCCGTTGTGGTCGCCCTTCTCGAAGTCGCCATGTACCCGCCCGAGCTGGTTGGTGACGTGGGCGAGGCACAGCACCGGCTTTCCTTGCGCGTGGGCGAAGGCGTAGAGCGCGGCCGCCTCCATCTCCACCGCCAGCAGGCCCTCGGCCTTGCGGCGGGCGATGGCGGCCTCGGTTTCGCGGAACGGCGCGTCGGTGGTCCAGGTGGCGCCGGTCAGCACCGGTCCCACCGCCTCGCTGCAGGCGGCGCGGGCGATGGTGATCACCTCCGGGTTCGCCGGGGCGAAGGGGGCGGGCGGCAGATAGTGGTAGCTCGTGCCCTCGTCGCGCAGGGCCCGGTCGATGATGATGTGGTAGGAGGGCGGCGCGTGCTCGGCGATCTGCCCGGCGGAGGCGACCGAGATCAAAAGCTCGCAGCCGCAGACGAAGGCCTGCTCCGCCACCAGCACGGAGAAGGACGCCCCCACCGCATAGCCGACGATGCCGAAGGAGAGGCCCTCCGCCTCCCACGTCCACATGTCCGTGTGGTAACAGGCCCAGTAGGGCGAGCGGACGGCGCCGAAATGCGCGCGCACATAGTCCACCATGTCGCCGTCGGGATCGAGCAGCACCACGCGCGGAACGGGGCCGGCGTCGAGCCCTTTCTGGCGGCGCGCCTCGCGCATCATGTTCTCGGGCCGGAACACCGATGGCGCGCGATGGTCCGCCCGCTCGATCAGCGGCAGGAAACCGGAAGGCAGGAAGCCGGAGGGTACAGGCACGGCGCGCATGCGCGAGATGTCGTCGGCTTCGTCGAGAGGCTGCAGCAGCATGGCGATCACTCACATCTTGTTCGGCGCGACGGCGGGCGCGGCGCTCTGGGTCGCGACCCGCAGGAAGGTGGAGACGATGCGGGTGCCGGCGGTCAGGGTGGTGGAGAGGTTGCCGGCGACCTTGGAAACGCCGCCCCTGCGGCGGCGGTAGGCGACGGGAATCTCGACGATGGCGAGCCCGGCACGGGCGGCGCGCATCTGCATCTCGATGTTCCAGCCGTAGGTGAGTTCCCGCATGCCGAGCCCGACCAGCGCCTCACGGCGGATGGCGCGGAAGGTGCACATGTCCGAATAGGCGACGCCGTAGAGCGCGCGGATGCCGAGGCCCGCCGCGCGCCCCGCCGCCACCTGATGCCAGGCCATGGCGCCGGGCTCGCGCACGCCGCGGGTGCGGGAGGCGATGGCGAAGTCGGCCTTGCCCTCGGCGAGCGGCCTGAGCAGAGCCGGCAGGAAAGCCGGATCATCCGCGCCGTCCGCATCCATGAAGGCGATGATGTCGGCGTCGCGGGCCTCGCACACGCCTTCGAGGCAGGCGCGGCCGAAGCCGCGGCCGGAGGCGAGCACGGTGGCCCCTGCGGCTGCCGCGATTTCCTGCGTGCCGTCGGTGGAGCCGCCATCGGCGACCACCACGAGATCAACGACGCCGGTGGGAATCTCCGCGAGCGTCGCGGCGATGGCCTCGGCCTCGTTCAGCGTCGGGATGACGAGGGCGACCCTCGGAGCGCCTGCGCGGGCCATCTAGAGGCTCCAGCGCAGGCCGCAATTGGCACAGGCGGCCGGCGGCGTTTCGGAGAGGAGGCCGGCGCGGAACGCCTTGTAGGCGTCGCCGTGCCAGATGTCGGAGAGGGACTGGGTCGTCGCGTCGCCCAGCGTGTAGTTCTCGTAGCCGCGCTGGGAGAAGGGCGCGATGCAGCAGGGCAGGGCCCGTCCGTTGGCGGTGAAGTACATCACCGTCCAGGGCCGCCGGCACATGGACCAGGGCGAGCCCTTCTCCGGCCGTTTCAGGCTCATGCCCGGCTCGGAGGCTGCGCCGGAGGCGGAGAAGACCATCCCCAGCTCCGCCGCCACCCGCGCAGCCTCGGCGATATGGGCGGCTTCATCGGTGTTGATCTGCTCGTAGAGCGCCTGATCCGGGCGGGCGCGGCCGATGGCTTCCTGTTCGAAGAAGACGAGGCGCTGGAGATAGACTTCCCGCACCCCCAGTTCCGCCGCCACGCGCACGAAGTCGGGCAGTTCGGAGATCGTCTCCTTCAGGCCCGTGAGCCAGGCGGAGACGCGGGGATTGGTGTGGCCCTCGCGCTCCTGAAGGTCGCGGAAGGCGCGCACGTTCTTCAGGATGCGGTCGAAGTAGTTCTTGCCGCGGATGGCGCGGTAGGAATGTGAGTTGGCGGCGTCGAGGGAGACGCGCAGTTCGTCGAGGCCGGCGGCGATCATGGCGCGGCCGTTCTTCTCGGTCAGCACCGTGCCGTTGGTGTTGAACAGCACATAGGTGCCGCGATCCTTGAGGTAGCGGACCATGCGGTCGAGGTCGGGCACCAGCATGGGCTCGCCGACGCCGTGCAGCACGCAGCGTTCGAGATCGGGGATCTGGTCCACGATGGAGGTGAACAGCTCCCAGCTCATGTCCGCCGGCGGCTCAAGCTCTTCATAGGTGCGCGGGCAGGTGGTGCAGAGCAGGTTGCAGCGGTTCGTGGTCTCCAGATAGAGGCACACCGGCTTTCGGACCGGCACGCTGGTGCGGTCCGTTTCCGCCCGCTCGAAATAGCGGCGGGAGACGGCGGGCGCGCCGGGGGTGAGAGCGTTCATCGGCAAGATCCGTTGCTGGAAGGGGAGGCGGCCGCGATCAGGACGCGCGGCGGCAGGGAGGATCGATGTCGGCCACGGGCAGGCCGAGCCGTTCCGCGAGGCGTTCGTGGCTGAGAAGGCGCCGGAGCAGGTCCGCGCTGTTGCGCGCCGCGCCGCGGGCGAGGGGCGCGGTGCCGAAGGGTACGCCGGCGACCAGTTCGCCATGGAGCAGGCGCAGGGCGTGGGCGTCGTCCACGTCGTACCAGGGCGGCAGCACATGGACGGGAAGGTCGATCTCGGCGGCGCGCGCCAGCGTCTGCTCGAACACGCGCTCGGTGCTCCAGTCGATGTCCGCGAACAGGTGCCAGTGCGGCGCCTTCAGGCCGAGCACGTAATAGCCGCCGTCCGTGGACGGGCCGAGCACGGCGCGGTCGCCGGGCTGGGCGAGCACGTCGGCAAGTTCCGCGAGCAGGGCAGGGGGCAGCGTCGGGCTGTCGGCATTCAGCACCGCTGCCGCCGGATGTCCGAGGGCGAAGAGGTGGGCGAGCGTCATCGTCAGGCAGGCGCCGAATCCGGGGGCTACCGCCTCCATCCGCCCGACGCCCGGCGGCAGCACGGCATCGAAGAAATGCGCGGCTCCTGCGGGCCCATAGGCGACGTAGGCAGAGACCGGCGCTATTCGACCGGCGGCGAGGATGTTGCCCACGATGTCCTGGATGAAGGCGGTGTTGAACGCCGCCGCCTCCGTGGGATCGAGCGGCGGGCAGAGCCGCGTCTTGGTGCGTCCGGGCGCCGACGCCTTCGCCATCACGGCGATGGCGCACAGGTCTCCAGACCCCGGGGCGCGTGTGCGCACGCCCTCGCGCAGGTCGATCATGGCTCGTCCCCGTTCCGGTTTTGCTTGTCTGTGAGTGAATTCGCGGCGGAAGCGGCCCCCGTTACGCCGTTCACGAACGAGTGAACGGAGGATTTGCTTCACACGCCTGCGGCATCGCCCTCGCCGGTGAGGCCGCGCAGGCGAGCGACCTCCATCTCCAGCGCAGCGATGCGCGCCTCACGCTCCTGCAAGGCGGCGGCGACGAGCGCGGCGTCGATCTTCTGCGGGATGTGCTGCGGGCAGTTGATGTCCCATGCGGTTACGTGGAACAGCAGGGCACGCTCGGGAATGGCGCCGTAGTCCTCCGGCATCAGGCGCGCCACGAGGTCCGCATCTCCCTCCACCATGGAGAGTTCGCCCCACACCTTGATGCGGCGGCGGTGGGTGTAGTCCATCAGGAACAGGAACCCCTTCGGGTTTTCCGAGACATTGCCGACCGTGATGTACTGCCGGTTGCCGCTGAAATCCGCCATGCCGAGGGTGCGCGCGTCCAGCACGCGGATGAAGCCCTTCGGCCCGCCGCGATGCTGCACATAGGGCTGGCCGGCGGCATTCGCGGTGGCGAGGAAGGCGGTGTCGATCCCGCCGAGGAACTGCACGAAATCCGGCGTCAGCTCCGTGCGGAAGCCGCCGCGCGCCTCGACGCGGGCATAGGCCTGGCGCGAGCCGCGCGCCTGCTGCGCCGCCTTCACCGCCGCCGTGAAGGCGACATCGCTGGAGGGCGTGATTGCGAGGGGTTCGGACATGGCAGCCTCCTTCGGAAAACACGAGGTGCCGGGCCCCCGGAGGGGCCCGGCTGTGAGGCTTCGGCTGGCACCCGCCCACGCTCCGCCGTTTGAGGGGCGGTTCGTCCGGCGGAGCGCGTTCGGATGCCGGCCGCAGGCCTCAGGCGGCCCGCGGCGTGCCGGAGCGCACCACGGGAAAGTCGATCTCGGTGCCGGCGACGTTGTTGAGGTAGTTGGTGAAGATGTTCACGGCGACATGCGCCACCACTTCCACCAGCGCGCCGTCGTCGAGGCCGGCGGCGCGGGCGGCGGCAAGGTCCGCGTCGCTCACCTGGCCGCGCTTGGCGACCACTGCGCGGGCGAAGGCGAGGGCGCCTTCCGCCTTGCTGTCCGCCGCGCGGCCGGCGCGGGCGAGGGTGATATCGGCGTCGGAGAGGCCGGCGCCCTTGCCGATGAGGCTGTGGGCGGAGAGGCAATAGTCGCAGCCATTCACCTCGGCGACGGCGATGGCGAGGCTTTCGCGCGTCTTCGCCGGCAGTGCGCCAGAGCCCAGCGCGCCGGACAGGCCGATGAGGCCCTCCAGAGCGGCGGGCGCGTTGGCGGCGACCTTGAACAGGTTCGGCGTGGCGCCGAACTTCGCCTGGACGGCGGAGAGCAGGTCCTTCGCCTTGCCGGTGGTGGTGGCGGGGTCGAGGGCCGGGATGCGGCTGGAAGAGTGGTTCACGGGGGCGCCTTTCGCGTTTCGCTTCGGGCCGGCGTTTGTTCGCGGCTCGGTGAGGAATAGCTAGGGCTTCCCGCTCTTGTGCAGAATGGCTATAATCTGAAAGCTATTGTTTCACTTTCTGAAATCGAGCGATGGACCGCATCGACGCCATGACCGCCTTCGTCGCCGCGCTGGACGAAGGGAGCCTTGCCGGGGCGGCGCGGCGCCTCGGGCGCTCGCCGGCGGCCATCACGCGGGCCGTGGCGCTGCTGGAGGAGCGGCTGGGCACCCGCCTCCTTCACCGCACCACGCGCGCGCTGCACCTCACCAAGGCGGGCGAGCGCTATCTCGCCGCCTGCCGCGCCATCCTCGCCGAGCTCGCCGAGGCGGATCAGCTCGCAGCGGGGGAGCGCACCGATCCGCGCGGCCTCCTCTCCATCACAGCGCCCGTCACCTTCGGCCGGCTGCATGTGGCGCCGCTGGTGGAGGACCTCCTGGAGGCAAACCCGAAGCTGGAGGCGCGGCTGCTGCTGGTGGATCGCGTGGTGAGCCTGATCGACGAAGGCCACGACGCGGCGGTGCGCATCGGCCATCTGCCGGATTCCAGCCTCGTCGCGACACGGGTGGGGGAGGTGCGCCGCGTGGTCTGCGCGAGCCCCGCCTATCTCGCCGCCCAGGGCGTGCCGCTCGTACCGGCGGACCTCGCCAGCCACCGCATCGTCTCCTTCTCCCAGATCACCGACAATTCCATCTGGAGCTTCGCGCCCGGTCCCGGCGGCGGTTCCCGCAAGCAGGTGACGGTGCGCCCGCATTATGTGGTGAACGGCGCCGAGGCGGCCATCGATGCCGCCGTGCGCGGCCGCGGCATCACGCGGGTGCTCTCCTATCAGGTGGAGGAGGCGGTGGCCGCCGGGCGCCTCGCATTGCTGCTGGAGGAGTATGAAGGCCCGCCCTTGCCGGTGGCCATCGTCTATCCAGAGGCGCGCCTGCCGGCGGCGAAGCTGCGGGCCTTCGTGACCTTCACCGTGCCCCGCCTGCGAAACCGGCTCGCCGCTTTGCCGGTGTCGTCAGCCGCAAAAAATCTCTCCGGTCGGGAATAAACCGGCGCTCTCCCCGGTCTTGGCCCATGTGGGACGCCCTGAGGCGACGCCCACGCCTCGGCCGGCGGCGCCCCATGCAGGCGCGCGGTCGCAGCGCCGGCAGTGCCCGGCGCCATGCGGAGAGATCCATGAG
Source organism: Xanthobacter sp. (assembly GCF_041911315.1). NCBI lineage: Bacteria > Pseudomonadati > Pseudomonadota > Alphaproteobacteria > Hyphomicrobiales > Xanthobacteraceae > Xanthobacter > Xanthobacter sp. Next base: position 43,947 of record NZ_JAYRPE010000027.1, read on the forward strand.
CAGACACGAACGGCCGTCGTCCGAGACCGCCCCCCGCCCTGACGCCGACGGTATCGACCGGCGCGGCTTCCTTGAGTGCATGACCTGGGCCGGCACCGGAATCCTGTGGTCCATGTCCGGCGGCGTCGCGAGCGGCGTGGGCCTCGGGCGCGCGCTCGCGGCCGAGCCGGTGAAGGCGCTGACCTTCCTGCAGATTTCCGACAGCCATGTGGGCTTCGACAAGGCCGCCAATCCGGATGCGCTGGGCACGCTGCGGGAAGCGGTGGCCCGTATCCGGACGCTGAAGGAGAAACCCGTCTTCATGATCCACACCGGCGACATCAGCCACCTGTCCAAGGACAAGGAATTCGACGACGCCGACCAGATCATCAAGGAGGCCGGCATCCCCGTCTTCTACGTGCCGGGCGAGCACGACCTCCTCGACGACGGTCAAGGCAAGGCCTATCTCGACCGCTACGGCAAGGGCGCAAAGGGCGCCGGCTGGTACAGCTACGACCATGGCGGCGTGCATTTCATCGCGCTTGTGAACGTGGTGAACCTGAAGGCTGGCGGTCTTGGCAATCTCGGCGCCGAGCAGCTGGAATGGCTGGAGAATGACGTCGCCGGCCTGCCGTCCTCGATGCCCCTCGTGGTGTTCGCCCACATCCCGCTGTGGACCGTCTATCCCGAATGGGGCTGGGGCACCGCCGATGGGCTGGAGGCCCTGTCCTATCTGAAAAGGTTCGGCTCCGTGACGGTGCTCAACGGGCACATCCACCAGGTGATGCAGAAGGTGGAAGGCAACGTCTCCTTCCACACCGCACGGTCCACGGCCTTCCCGCAGCCCGCCCCCGGCACCGCGCCTTCGCCCGGGCCGCTGAAGCTGCCGGCGGGCGAGCTGAGGAAGAATCTCGGCATCGCGACGGTCAATTTCGTCCGCGGCTCCGAGCCGCTCGCCATTATCGACACGCCGCTCGAAGGCTGAGCCGCCCCCCGTCGCCCTTCATTCGTCATGGTCGGCTGCGGCCGGCGTCATCCGTCAGGAGCTTCATCCGTGAAACGATCGCGTCTTCCCCTTCCGCCGCAGGTTGCGGCGCTCGCCATCTGTCTTGCCCTCGGCGCCCTCGCGACGCCGGCCGCTGCCGAGGAGGTCACAGTCAGCATCGACAATTTTACCTTCACGCCGGCCGAAGTCACCGTCACGCCAGGTACCACTGTGACCTGGATCAACAACGACGATATTCCCCACACGGTGGTGGATAAAAAGCAGGCCTTCCGGTCGAAGGCTCTCGATACGGAAGGCAAATTCTCCTTCACCTTCACGAATGCGGGAGATTACTCGTATTTCTGTTCCCTTCACCCGCACATGGTCGGAAAGGTCATCGTGAAAGCGGGCGGCTGATGCTCGGTCCGGGGCGGCTCCGGCCGCCCCCTCCATCCGGAACGGACATGGAATGATCTCGATTGCGACCTTTCCGCTTGCAGGCGGGCGGCGGTGGCGGGGCGCGGGCGCGAGCCGGCCGCGCGGCGTCTTTATCGCCGTCGCGGATGCGATGCGCGCGCTCTTCGCCGTGGCCGCGGCATCGGTGGAGGGAGCTGCGGGGCGCGCCGAGGAGGCGCGGCCCGGTCGGCCGCTGACCGCCATGGAGGCGGCGCACTTCCGCGCCAGCATGCTGCCCCATCTCGACGCCGCCTATACCCTTGCCCGCTATCTCACCCGCGATGCGGATGCCGCGCAGGATATCGTGCAGGACGCCTATCTGCGCGCCTATCGCGCTTTCGCCGATTTCAAGGGCGGCAGCGCTCGGGCTTGGCTGCTTGCCATCGTGCGCAACTGCCACCTCACCTGGCGCGATCACCGACGCCGCGAGATGCAGCGCCGCGCGCCGGACGCGGTGGCCGCAGAGGACGGCGGCGACACGGACGACGCGCTCGATCTGCTGGTGGACGGCGAGACGCCGGAGACCATCCTGCTGCGCCGTTCGCAGGCCGACCGGGTGCGCGGCACACTCGAACTGCTCCCAGAACCCCTGCGCGAGGTGCTGGTGCTGCGCGAGCTGGATGAACTCTCCTATCGCGAGATCGCCGACGTCGCGGGCGTGCCGGTGGGCACCGTCATGTCGCGCCTGTCCCGCGCGCGGCGCCATTTCGCCGATTTGTGGGAGCGCGTTGCCGCCGGACCGGAGGCGGTGCGATGAGCGAAGGTCCGGATCGCGCGCCGGAGCCCTGCGCCGACTGGGACACGCGGCTCAATTCTTACCTCGACGGGGAACTCGACGCCGTCCACGTCCTGGAGGTGGAGCGGCATCTGGCATCCTGTCCGGCCTGCGCCGCGCACCTGCGGGGGCTGGAAAACACGCACACGCTCCTCGCCTCCGGGGAGGCACGCTGGCCGGTGCCGGAGGGGCTGCGCGAGAGCGTGGTCGCCGCCCTCGCGGCGGAGGCGGCCAATGCCGCGCCGGCGGCGGGCTGGAGCCCGGCGGCGCTGTGGCGGCGCCTGTGGGGCGACGCGGGGCGCACCGTGATGCGCGAACGGTTCGCGCGGTGGAGCCTCGTGCCCTCCCTCGCGGTGCTGGCCGTGGCTCTCGTCATCGCCGTCCTGCCGCCGCGCGGGGGCGCCCTGGAGGACGAACTGGTCGCAGGCCATGTCCGATCACTGCTCGCCGATCATCTCACCGACGTGGCCTCGTCCAACCAGCACACGGTGAAGCCGTGGTTCGGCGGCCGGATCGATTTCTCCCCGCCGGTGGTGGACCTCGCTGCGCGCGGGTTTCCGCTCGTGGGCGGGCGCCTCGATTATGTGGGGGGACGGGTGGTCGCGGCGCTCGTCTATCGCCGCAATGGCCATGTCATCAACGTCTTCGTCTGGCCGGGCGCATCCGGCGCACACACGGTGAAGGGCCGCGACGGCTACACGCTCATGGGCTGGAGCGAGGCGGGGCTGTCCTATTGGGCGGTGTCTGACCTCAATCCGGTGGAGCTGAAGGAGTTTCAGGAGGACTTCACCGAGGCGCTGCCGAAATAGCGCGCGCGTCCTCACGGATCGAGGGCGGCGAGGGCGGGTTTCATCACCCCTTCCAGCAATTCGCGGCCGGGCCGCAGGCGCGCCAGTACCCGGAGGCCAAGGTGGACGCCGAGGAGCATGCGCGCCAGTTCCTGCGCGGTCTCCCGGCTCTGGATCGTACCGTCCGTGCGGCCGGCCTCGATGCGGCGGGTGAGGAAGGCCTCCACCTCGCCGAGGGAGGCGAGCGCGGCGGCGCGCAGTTCGGGGTCGTGCGGCCCCATCTCCACCGCCGCGTTCACCACGAAACAGCCCTTCATCTCGGGGTCGTCCAGCGCGCGCTCCAGCGTCTCCCGGAAGAAGGAGGATATGGCGTCGCGCGGGGCTATGTCGGGCGCCTCCAGCCGGCGGATGCGTTCCGCCATGCTGTGGCTGGCGTAGCGCTCCAGCGCTTTCTCATAGAGCGTGCGCTTGTCGCCGAAGGCGTTGTAGAGGCTGGCGCCGGTGAGGCCCATGGAGGAGGCGAGATCGCGCACGGAGGTCGCCTCGTAGCCGCGGGTCCAGAAACAGCGCAGCGCCGCGTCCAATACCTCGCCCTCGTTGAACGCCCTCGGCCGCGCCATGATACCCCGTCTTTCCCGCGTCTTTCCGCGACGCCCGGCGCAGCGTAACCCGCGCCGGGCGAGGCGTCATCCGGCCTGCCGTGCGGTCTGGCCGAAGAGGATCTTCTTGCCTTCCTCGGTCACCGTCGGGCGCTTGGTGAAGGGCTCGCCCTTGGCATAGGCGGCAATGGTGGCCGGACGCGCTGCCACCGCCTCGAACCAGCGCTTCAGGTGCGGGAAGGTGTCGAGGTCTTGCTGCTGGCGCTGGTGCGGCACGATCCAGGGGTAGATGGCCATGTCGGCGATGGAATAATCCTCGCTCGCCACGTTCGCGCTCTTGCCGAGGCGCGTGTTGAGCACGCCGTAGAGACGGTTCGTCTCCTTCACGTAGCGCTCCATGGCGTAGGGAATGCGCTCCGGCGCGTACTGGACGAAATGGTGGTTCTGCCCGGCCATGGGGCCCAGCCCGCCCACCTGCCAGAACAGCCATTCCAGCACGCTCTTGCGCCCGCGCACGTCGGCGGGAATGAAGCGGCCCGTCTTCTCCGCGAGATAGAGCAGGATTGCGCCGGATTCGAACACCGGGATGGGCGCGCCACCATCGGCAGGGGCATGATCGACGATGGCCGGCATACGGTTGTTGGGGGCAATGGCCAGAAAATCCAGCTTGAACTGGTCGCCTGCGCTGATGTCCACGGGGACGATATTGTAGTCGATGCCCGCTTCTTCGAGAAACATCGTGATCTTGTGACCGTTCGGGGTCGGCCAATAATGCAGGTCGATCATTCGGGATCATCCATGACATGTCGTGCCGCCGTCGAGATCTGGCATGCGGCAGTATTTTGCGATGCGGACAGCTTGCGCAGGTGTCCGATGCGTGCATTCTATATCAGTCGTTCTAAAACGCAAACGTGCCCGCTTCGGCGGTGCCAGCGAAGGGTGATCCCGTTGATCCGCTTCTATTTCCATCCCACGCCCAACCCGGCCAAGGTCGCGCTCTTCCTGGAAGAGACGGGCCTTCCCTACGAGATTGTCCCGGTCGACACCGCCAAGGGCGAGCAGCACCTGCCGGCGTTCCGCGCCATCAATCCCAACGGCAAGGTGCCGGCCATCGTCGATACGGACGGGCCGGGCGGCGGCGAGGCGCGGGTGTTCGATTCCACCGCGATCCTTATCTATCTCGCGGAGAAGACCGGCCGTTTCGGCGGTGATCCCAAGGACCGGCCGGAGTTGCTCTCCTGGCTGCTGTTCCTCGCCAGCGGCCTCGGGCCGTTCTCCGGTCAGGCGGTGCACTTCCAGCACGCCGCGCCCGAGGGGCTCGGCTATGCCGTGAACCGGTACCGTCGCGAGGCGGAACGGCACTATCAGGTGCTCGACGACCTGCTCGCCACCCGCCCCTACATCACCGGCAAGGACTACACCATCGCCGACATGTCGGCCTGGGGGTGGGTCCTTCGCGCGGCGCGTGTGCTGAAGGGCGAGGACGATCCCCTGGCGCGCTTCCCGCACATCAAGCGCTGGTTCGCCGAGATCGACGCCCGTCCCGCCGCCGCCCGCGCCCGCGCGGTGGGCACCGATCACGCCTTCAAGCCCATGGGCGATGAGGAATCGCGCAAGGCGCTCTTCCCCTCCAACTATCCGCCGGCTGCGGAGTGAAGGGGCAGGCAACGCCATGAAGATCAAGGGAAAGCGAATCCTCCTCACTGGCGGATCGAGCGGCATCGGCCGCGCCATCGCCACCGCTTTGGCGGCGGACGGCGCGCGCCTCGTGCTCACCGGCCGCCGGCCAGAGGTGCTGGCGGAGGCGGTGGGCGCGCTCAAGGCGTCCGGCGCCGAGGTCCACGGCATCCCCGGCGACGTGACCGATCCTGCGGACCGTACGACGATGCTGGACGGCGCGGTGGCGGCTCTGGGCGGGCTCGACATCCTCATCAACAACGCAGGCGGCGTACGCGCCGGCCGGCTGGAGGAGACGAGCGAGGCCGACATCCGCGCCATGATCGAAGTGGACCTGATCGCGCCCATCCTCCTCACCCGCGCCGCGCTGCCGGCGCTGCGGGCGAGCGGGGAGGGACTGATCGTGGACATCACCTCCGCCATCGCGCTCATCGGCATGCCGTTCTACGCCACCTATGCGGCGGCGAAGGCTGGCCTTGCGCGCTTCGACGAGGCGCTCAGGCGGGAACTCGCGGGAGAAGGCGTGCGCGTCCTCACCGTCTATCCCGGCGCCACCGACACGCCGATGATGCGCAGCAGCCGCGCCGGACCGGAGGTCGGCTTCAGCCGCGAGCCTGCCGAGGCGGTGGCCGAAGCGGTCGTGGCCGGCATCGCGGCCGATGCCTTCGAGGTGGTGCGGGGCGGCGAGGCCCGGGCGCAGATGATCGCGCTCAACCGCGCCGACCCGCTCGCCCTCGATGCCCGCTTCGCCACCCTCAAGGACGCCCTCGGCGAAGCCGTGCGCGACCACGCCGCCCTCTAGGCGCTCACGCCTCCACGCCGATGCCACGTCGCCCTGCCGGTCGATCCCCGACAGGGCGGCGGTGGTGCCGACCTGCTCCGGTTATGAGCGCATTGAGGTCCTTCAATGCCCGGCGTCAGCGACATTTAATTCCGGAATCCTGATGGTGCTCCAGCGACAAGAGCGATCGCGCTTCCACCGCACGTCGGGGACAAATGAGAACATATTGCGAACGGAGAACAAAAAGGGTACAAGCATAACGTTCTTAATTCCCCTTGCACCCGCACCGGAGCGCGGCGATGACTCAGGCGACACTCCGACTCGTCGAAGGTTCTTCCATGGACAAGACCAAGGCGCTGGATGCCGCGCTCTCGCAGATCGAGCGGCATTTCGGCAAGGGCTCCATCATGCGGCTCGGCAAGGGCGGGAAAGCCCTTGAGATTGAGAGCATTCCCACCGGTTCGCTGGGGCTCGACATCGCACTGGGCATCGGCGGCCTGCCCAAGGGACGCGTCGTGGAGATTTACGGACCCGAATCCTCGGGCAAGACCACGCTCGCGCTTCACACGATCGCCGAATCGCAGAAGCGCGGGGGCACCTGCGCCTTCATCGACGCCGAGCACGCGCTGGACCCGATCTATGCCCGCAAGCTGGGCGTGAACCTCGACGACCTGCTTATCTCCCAGCCCGACGCCGGCGAGCAGGCGCTGGAGATCGCCGACACGCTGGTGCGCTCCGGTGCCGTCGACGTGCTGGTGGTCGATTCGGTGGCGGCCCTCACCCCCCGGGCCGAGCTCGACGGCGAGATGGGCGATAACCAGCCGGGCCTTCAGGCTCGCCTCATGAGTCAGGCGCTGCGCAAGCTCACGGCCTCCATCTCCAAGTCCAACACCATGGTCATCTTCATCAACCAGATCCGGATGAAGATTGGCGTGATGTATGGCTCACCGGAGACCACCACGGGTGGCAACGCGCTGAAGTTCTATGCCTCGATCCGCCTCGACATCCGCCGCATCGGCGCCATCAAGGAACGCGACGAGGTGGTGGGCAACCAGACCCGCGTGAAGGTGGTGAAGAACAAGCTGGCGCCGCCGTTCAAGCAGGTCGAGTTCGACATCATGTATGGCGAGGGTGTCTCCAAGACGGGCGAGTTGCTCGATCTCGGCGTCAAGGCTGGCGTGGTGGAGAAGTCCGGGGCCTGGTTCTCCCACGACAGCCAGCGCCTGGGGCAGGGTCGCGAGAACGCCAAGACCTTCCTGAAGCAGAACCAGGAGATCGCCGGGCGCATCGAGGCCGCCATCCGCCAGAATGCCGGCCTCATCGCCGAGAAGATCCTCGCTGGCGATCCGGAGGAGGACGCCGAAGGGTCCGCCGCTGACGCCTGATGCGCCGGGCGCGGACGGCGCCTTGACGGATTTCGGTGCGGGCGGGGGCCGGATGGTCTCCGCCCGTTTCGTCTTGCGCCCTCGCGTTTCTGGACAAGCGGCGGGCCCATCGTTAAACGAACCCGGTTCCGCCGGCCGCATCGGTCGAGGGAACCGCGCGACACCCGAGGGATGGCCCCAAGCTCGGCCCGAGGCGCTGGCGCGCGCAGCGATCACCAGAGCCGGCCGCCGCAAGGCCCGGCCTCCGAGGGACAGTGCCGGCACATGAGCGGCGTCAACGAGATCCGGTCGAGCTTCATCGACTACTTCGTCAAGGAGGGCCACGAGGCCGTCGCCTCGTCGCCCCTCGTGCCGCATAACGACCCCACGCTCATGTTCACCAATGCGGGCATGGTGCAGTTCAAGAACGTCTTCACCGGCGTCGAGAAGCGGCCCTATTCGCGGGCGGCGACGTCGCAGAAGTGCGTCAGGGCCGGCGGCAAGCACAACGACCTCGACAATGTGGGCTACACCGCGCGGCACCACACCTTCTTCGAGATGCTCGGCAACTTCTCGTTCGGCGACTATTTCAAGGATCGCGCGATCGAGCTCGCCTGGAACCTCGTGACCCGCACCTTCGATTTGCCGAAGGACCGCCTGCTCGTCACCGTCTACAGCGAGGACGAGGAAGCCTACGGCCTGTGGAAGAAGATCGCTGGCCTGTCCGACGACCGCATCATCCGCATCGCGTCTTCGGATAATTTCTGGTCCATGGGCGACACCGGCCCGTGCGGACCCTGCTCGGAAATCTTCTTCGACCACGGCCCGCACATCTTCGGTGGCCCGCCCGGCTCGGCGGACCAGGACGGCGACCGCTTCATCGAGATCTGGAATCTCGTGTTCATGCAGTACGAGCAGCTGCCGGGTGGCGAGCGCGTCGGCCTGCCGCGGCCGTCCATCGACACCGGCATGGGCCTCGAGCGCATCTCGGCCGTGCTGCAGGGCACGCATGACAATTACGAGACCGACCTCATGCGCGCCCTCATCGCCGAGGTCGCGGAATTCACCGGCGTCGATCCCGAAGGGCCGCAGAAGGCCAGCCACCGGGTGATCGCCGATCACCTGCGCGCGTCGGTCTTCCTCACCGCCGACGGCGTGCTGCCCTCCAACGAGGGGCGCGGCTACGTCCTGCGCCGCATCATGCGCCGCGCCATGCGCCACGCGCAGCTGCTCGGCGCCAAGGACCCGCTGATGCACCGCCTCGTGCCCATCCTGGTGCGCGAGATGGGCCGGGCCTATCCCGAGATCGTGCGCGCCGAGCCGCTGGCCGAAGAGACGCTGCTGCTGGAGGAGACGCGCTTCCGCCGCACGCTGGAGCGCGGCCTCTCCATCCTCGAGGAAGAGAGCCAGGGTCTCGTCTCCGGCGCGAGCTTCCCGGGTGAGGTGGCGTTCAAGCTCTACGACACCTACGGCTTCCCGCTCGATCTGACCCAGGACGCGCTGCGCGCCCGCGGTATCAGCGTCGACACCGACGCGTTCGACGCCGCCATGGCCCGCCAGAAGGCGGAAGCCCGTGCCAACTGGGCCGGCTCCGGCGAGGCGGCGACCGACACGCTGTGGTTTTCTGTTCGCGACAAGGTGGGCGCCACCGACTTCCTCGGCTACGACACCGAGAAGGCCGAAGGCGTTGTCACTGCGCTCGTGCACGACGGCGCTGAGGTCGCGACCCTCAATGCCGGTGAGACCGGCCTTGTGGTGCTCAACCAGACCCCCTTCTATGCCGAATCCGGCGGCCAGGTGGGCGACACCGGCCGCATGACCGGCGAGGGCGGCATCGTGGTGGAAGTCCGGGCGACCCAGAAGAAGCTGGGCGACCTGTTCCTGCACGATGTGAAGGTCGAGAGCGGCACGCTCAAGCCCGGCACCGCCCTCGTGCTGGAGGTCAATCACGACCGCCGTGCCGCGGTGCGCGCCAACCATTCCGCCACCCATCTCCTGCACGAGGCGCTGCGCCGGGTGCTCGGCGAGCATGTGGCGCAGAAGGGCTCGCTGGTCGCCCCCGACCGCCTGCGCTTCGATTTCTCCCACCCCAAGCCCCTCAGCGAGGCCGAGGTGGCGGAAGTGGAGGAGATCGCCAACCGCTTCGTGCTGCGCAACGAGCCGGTGGAGACCCGCATCCTCGCGGTGGACGACGCCATCAAGTCCGGCGCCCGCGCGCTGTTCGGCGAGAAGTATGGCGATGAGGTGCGTGTCGTCTCCATGGGCACCGACGACGGCAACGGCGCGCCCTATTCGGTGGAGCTGTGCGGCGGCACCCATGTGAAGCGCACCGGCGACATCGGCCTCATCTCGGTGGTTTCCGAGGGCGCAGTGGCGTCCGGCGTCCGCCGCATCGAGGCGCTTACCGCCCGCTCGGCCCGCAAGCATCTCAACGGCGCCAACGCCGCGCTCATCGCCACCGCCTCCGCGCTCAAGGCGCCGGTGGCGGAGGTCGAGGCGCGTGTCGCCGCGCTGGTGGAGGAGCGGCGCAAGCTGGAGCGCGAGCTGGCTGAGACCCGCAAGAAGCTCGCCATGGGTGGCAACCAGGGCGCGGCCGACGCCGTGCGCACGGTCGGCGATATCAAGCTCCTGGCGCGGCAGGTGGAAGGCATCGAGATCAAGGATCTCAAGGGCCTCGTGGACGAGGGCAAGAAGCAGATCGGCTCCGGCGTGGTGGCCATCGTCGGCGTCACGTCCGACGGCAAGGCCGGCATCGTAGTGGGCGTCACCGCCGACCTCACCGCCCGCGTGGATGCCGTCGCGCTGGTGCGACGGGGCGCGGAGGCGCTGGGCGGCAAGGGCGGCGGTGGCCGGCCCGACATGGCCCAGGCCGGCGGACCCGACGGCGACAAGGCGGACGCGGCCCTCTCCGCCATCGAGGCGGCCCTCGCGGGCTGAACGGCCGGGGCGGTTCGCCGCCCCGCCGTACCGCGGCGTCAAAGGACAGGATCGCTGATGGGCCGAGCCTGGTCAGGCAAGGTCCGGGTTCAGAGACCGTTCTCCGACGTATTGGGGGCTGATTTGATCCAGGCCCCTTGCGCAGCGTCAGTCATTCTTGCCACACAGGGAAGGGGCGCGGGCGAACGGTAGCGGAGTGGCGGGGCATTGAACGACAGCTTCCTCAAGGATGCGTTCGTCTATCTCCTCGCCGCTGGGGTGCTGGTGCCGCTCTTCCACCGCGCCCGTATCGGTGCCGTGGTGGGCTTCATCGCGGTGGGTGCGCTCTTAGGCCCCCACGGGCTCGGGCACCTCGCCGATACACTGCCGCTGGTGCGCTTCGTCACCATTTCCAGTCCCGAACGGGCGGCGCCGTTTGGCGAACTCGGCATCGTCTTCCTGCTGTTTCTGCTTGGGCTTGAATTCTCCACCGCGCGCCTGTGGGCGCTGCGGCGGGAGGTGTTCGGCGTCGGCTGCCTGCAGGTGGTGTTCTGCGGTGTCCCGTTGGCGCTGGGTGCGGTGCTCATCGGATACCCGCCGGGTGTGGCGCTGGTGCTGGGCTCGGCGCTCGCTTTGTCGTCCACGGCGGTCGTGAGCCAGCTGCTCATCGATCAGCATCGCGCCCTTGCCCCGCTCGGCCAGCTCGTCATCGCCGTCCTGCTGTTTCAGGACCTGATGGTGGTGCCGATCCTGCTGGCGGCCGAGCTTCTCACCGGCAATGCGCCGGACGTGCTGACGCTGGCCGCCCTTGCGCTCGTCAAGGCGGTGGGCGCCGTCGCGCTGATTCTGGTGGCAGGGCGCTTCGTGCTGGCGCCGCTGGTCGCGGCGGCGGCTTCCACCCGGTCGCGCGACCTCATCATGGCGATCACGCTGGTGGTGGTGGTGGGTTCGGCGGCGATCACCCATCGGGCGGGTCTGTCCAGCGCGCTCGGGGCCTTCCTCGCCGGGATGCTGCTGTCGGAAACGGCCTACCGGCACCAGATCGAGGTGGATCTCGAGCCGTTCAAGGGCCTACTCATCGGCGTGTTCTTCGTCACCGTGGGCATGAGCATCGATTTCGCCGTGGTGCTGCCGCGGCTCGGCTGGGTGCTGGGCGGTGTCGCCTGCATCCTCGCCGTGAAAATCGTCTTCACCTATGCCGCCGGCCGCCTGATGAAAGTCGCGCCACCGGCTGCGGCGGAGGCGGCCGTGCTGCTGGCGCAGACGGGGGAATTCGCCCTCGTGGTGCTGGCGCTCCTGGCGGCGAACGGGGCGCTGCCGCGGGCCGATGCCGGCGTCCTCATCGCCATGGTCGGCCTCAGCCTCGCGGCAACGCCGTTCCTCGCGCGGCTGGGCCGGCGGCTGGGGCGGACGCTGGATGCCCGCCTCAACGACAACCTCGCCGCGCCTGCGCAGAGCAGCGCCGAGGGCCATGTGGTCATCGGTGGCTTCGGGCGGGTGGGCCGCATGGTGGCGGATGCGCTGGAGGAAGAGGGCGTCGCCTATGTGGCGCTCGACAACGATCCCCGCCGGGTGGCCGAGGCGCGGGGCGCCGGCCTGCCGGTCTATTTCGGCGATGCCGGCCGTGCAGAGATGCTGGCGCGCCTGGGCGCGGAGCGGGCGACCGTGTTCGTGGTGACACTCGATGCGCCCAATGCGGCCGAACGCATGGCGAGCGCCGTGCGCCAGCACTGGCCAACGGCTGCGATCATCGCCCGTGCCAAGGATACCGAGCATGCCCACCGGCTGTCGGCGCTCGGGGTGGCGGGCGTGATACCGGAGGCGCAGGAAGCAAGCCTGCAACTCGCCGCCCGCCTCTTGACGCAGCTCGGTCTGCCGGACGAGGTGGTGGTGGCGCGCACCGAGCGCGCCCGGGCCCGCATCGAGACAGCACTCGGTCGCGCGCGAAGCCAAGGCGGGCAGGGGATTTGAGGACGAGATGAAGGAGCAATCGGCCCGGCGACGTGTGTTCGACATCCTGGAGCGAGACCTTCCCGGCGACCGGACAGCGGATTTCGTCCATTATTTCCTGATCGGAACGGTGCTGCTGTCGGTGACGGGCGCGGTGCTGGCAACCGTGCAATCCCTGGAAATTCGCGATGCGTGGTGGTTCAGGGTCGGCGAGTTCTGCGGGCTGCTGATCTTCACGGTGGAATACGGGTTCCGGCTGTGGGTGGCACCGGAACACCCGCTCCGGCGCGGCATGTCGAATACGCGCGCGCGGCTCAGCTACATGCTGACCGTGCCGGCGCTGATCGACCTCATCGCCATCCTGCCGTGGTTCGTGGCGCTGGCCACCGATTTTGATCCCCACGCCCTGCTGGTGCTGCGCCTCGTGCGCTTCCTCAAGCTGGCGCGCTATTCCTCCGGCTTCAACGCGCTCTATCTCGCCATCAGGCGCGAGCGCTACGCGCTGCTCTCCTGCCTCATCATCCTGTGCTCGGGCGTGCTGATGTCGGCGACCGCCATGTACCTGACTGAGCGGAATGTGCAGCCGGACAAGTTCGGGTCCATCCCGCTGGCCATGTGGTGGTCCATCACCACCCTCACCACGGTGGGGTATGGCGACGTGGTGCCGGTGACCAATCTCGGCCGTGTCATCGGCGGCCTCACCATGATCTCCGGCCTGATGATGCTTGCACTGCCCATCGCCATCATCGCCGGCTCCTTTGCCGAGGTGATCTCGAAGCACAATTTCGTCGTCACCTTCTCCATGATCGCGCGGCTGCCGCCCTTTTCCGATCTCGATGCGCCCGTGCTGGGCGACATCCTGCCCGTTCTGCATTCCCGCAGTTACGACCGCGGCCACCATGTGGTGCGGCGCGGCGAGGAAGCGGCGCACCTGTTCGTGGTGCTGGAGGGCAGGGTGGAGATGGAAAGCCCCGACGGTATCCGCTCTCTGGGGCCGGGCGAGGTGTTCGGGCTCCTGCCCGGTCACACGAAGCCCGATCCGGCGACGGTGCGGGCAGTGGCGAAGACCAAGATCCTCTCCATCGAGGAGAACGAGCTGTACATGCTCGCCTTGCGCCATCCTGACGTGATCGGCCGGCTCTCGGAACTGCATCCGGACGTGAAGCCCGAGACCGACGCCCCCGCCGCCTGACGCCTTCCCGCTAAAAAGAAAAGGGGCCGCGCGTGGCGACCCCTTCGGGATTGCGGCGGCAGCCTGGGCTGCCGCCAAATGTCGTCTGCCTCAGGCCGCCATGGCCTTGGTGAGGTTCTCCGACACCTTGTCGAGGAAGCCGGTGGTGGAGAGCCACTTCTGGTCGGCGCCGACGAGGAGCGCGAGGTCCTTGGTCATGTCGCCGGCCTCGACCGTGTCCACGCACACCTTCTCCAGCGTCGCGGCGAACTTGGCGAGGTCCTCGTTGCCGTCGAGCTTGGCGCGATGGGCAAGGCCCCGGGTCCAGGCGAAGATGGAGGCGATGGAGTTGGTGGAGGTCTCCTTGCCCTTCTGGTGCTCGCGATAGTGGCGGGTGACGGTGCCGTGGGCGGCTTCCGCCTCCACCGTCTTGCCATCGGGCGTCATCAGCACGGAGGTCATCAGGCCGAGCGAGCCGAAGCCCTGGGCCACGATGTCGGACTGCACGTCGCCGTCATAGTTCTTGCAGGCCCACACATAGCCGCCGGACCACTTGAGGGCCGAGGCCACCATGTCGTCGATGAGGCGGTGCTCGTAGGTGAGGCCGCGCTTCTCGAACTCCGCCTTGAACTCGGCCTCGTAGACTTCCTGGAAGATATCCTTGAAGCGGCCGTCATAGGCCTTGAGGATCGTGTTCTTGGTGGAGAGGTAGACGGGATAGTTGCGCAGCAGGCCGTAGTTGAGCGAGGCGCGGGCGAACTCGCGGATCGACTCATCCAGGTTGTACATGGCCATGGCCACGCCGGCGCCGGGGAAGCTGTAGACTTCCTTCTCGATCTTCGTGCCGTCCTCGCCCACGAAGGAGATGGTCAGCTTGCCCTTGCCGGGCACCTTGAAGTCGGTGGCGCGATACTGGTCGCCGAAGGCGTGACGGCCGACGACGATGGGCTGGGTCCAGCCCGGCACCAGGCGCGGCACGTTCTTGCAGATGATGGGCTCGCGGAAGATCACGCCGCCGAGGATGTTGCGGATGGTGCCGTTGGGCGACTTCCACATTTCCTTGAGGTTGAATTCCTTCACGCGGGCCTCGTCCGGCGTGATGGTGGCGCACTTCACGCCCACGCCGTGCTTCTTGATGGCCTCGGCGGCGGCGATCGTGACCTGATCGTTGGTGGCGTCGCGGTTCTCGACGGAAAGGTCGTAATACTCGAGGTCGAGGTCGAGATAGGGGTGGATCAGCTTGTCCTTGATGTACTGCCAGATGATCCGGGTCATCTCGTCGCCGTCGAGCTCGACGACCGGATTTGCCACCTTGATCTTCGCCATGGGACGGCCTTTCGCGACTGCTCAATGAGCCTTGGTAAATCGGGGGAGGCGATGGCGGCGTTGCGGCGCCACCGGCCTCCGGCACGGGCCGCTATAGCACCGGTGCAGTGCGGCGCAAGACGGAAACCCGGCTAATGCCGTGAGATCGTTTCCCACGCCCGCCCGCTCCGGCGGTCGGGCCATCGGCATCTCCTGGCCCGTCTTTCGTCCGGGTATCGACACGTCCGGGCGCCGTATGCGACCAAGGCGCGGACAAGGAGACCACATGCCGGGTTCGGGTACCGACAGCACCAAGCCGTGGACGGCGGGGGGGCCGCTCATCATCCTGGTGGAGCCGCAACTTGGGGACAACATCGGCTCGGCGGCGCGCGCCATGGGCAATTTCGGCCTGTCGCGCCTGCGCATCGTGAACCCCCGCCAGGGCTGGCCCAACGACCGGGCGCGCACCTTCGCCGCCGGAGCCGACCGCATCCTCGACGAGGCGCAGCTCTTCCCGGACCTGCGCGCGGCGCTGCATGACGTGAAGTTCGCCTTCGCCACCACCGCCCGCGAGCGTGGCATGGCGAAGCGGGTGCTCGGAGCGGATGAAGCCGTGGCCGAGGCCCGCAGCCGCATGGCCGCCGGCGAGGAGGTGGCGCTGGTGTTCGGCCGTGAGCGCACCGGCCTCTACACGGAGGAGGTATCTTTGTGCGATGCCATCCTCACCCTTCCGGTGAACCCGGCGTTCGCCTCGCTGAACCTCGCCACCTGCGTGGCGGTGGCGGGATATGAATGGTCGAAGGCGGAAAGCGGCGGCGCCCTGCCGTTCGCCCCACCGGATCGCTCGCCGCTGGCCGACAAGGGCGATCTCTTCGCCTTCTTCGACCATCTGGAGACGGCGCTCCAGACCTCCGGCTTCTTCCGCTCGCCGGAGAAGGCGCCCTCCACCATCCGCAACCTGCGCAACATCTTCCACCGGCTGGGTCTCACCCGGCAGGACCTCGCCACCCTGCATGGCGCGGTGACGGCGCTGGAGGAGGGCAGGGAAGGGCGCGAGGCGCGCAAGGCCGAGAACAACGCCCGCGCCGCCGCCCGCAAGGCCGGTAGTGGGACCGCAGGGAGCGGCGAGGCCGGCTGAGCCCCGCTTAAGCACAGACACCACAAACGAAAACGGGCGCCCCGAAGGGCGCCCGTTCTGCTTTGGGAGGAAGGTCGATCAGACCGAGTAGTACATCTCGAACTCGACCGGGTGCGGCGTCATCTCGAAGCGCATCACCTCGGCCATCTTCAGGTCGATGTAGGACTCGATGAAGTCCTTCTGGAACACGTCGCCCTTCAGCAGGTACTCGTGATCCGCCTCGAGGGAGGCGAGCGCCTCGCGGAGCGAGCCGCAGACGGTGGGGATCTGCTTCAGCTCGGCCGGGGGCAGGTCGTAGAGATCCTTGTCCATGGCCTGGCCGGGGTCGATCCGGTTCAGGATGCCGTCCATGCCCGCCATGAACAGGGCCGCGAAGGCGAGGTAGGGGTTCGCGCCGGGATCGGGGAAGCGAACCTCGACGCGCTTGGCCTTCGGGTTGTTGGTGTAGGGGATGCGGCAGGACGCCGAACGGTTGCGCGCCGAATAGGCGAGCAGCACGGGGGCCTCATAGCCCGGGACCAGACGCTTGTAGGAGTTGGTCAGCGGGTTGGTGAAGGCGTTCAGCGACTTGGCGTGCTTGATGATGCCGCCGATGTACCACAGGCAGTACTCGGAGAGGTCGGCATACTTGTCGCCGGCGAAGAGGGGCTTGCCCTCCTTCCAGATCGACTGGTGCACGTGCATGCCCGAGCCGTTGTCGCCGAACACCGGCTTCGGCATGAAGGTCGCCGTCTTGCCGTAGATGTTGGCCACCTGGTGGATGCAGTACTTGTAGACCTGCAGGTGGTCGGCCATCGTCACGAGCGAGCCGAACTTGAGGCCGAGCTCGTGCTGGGCGGAGGCCACCTCGTGGTGGTGCTTCTCCACCTTGGCGCCCATCTTGGCCATGGCGGCCAGCATCTCGGAGCGCATGTCCTGCGCCGAGTCGATGGGGGGCACGGGGAAGTAGCCGCCCTTGGTCTTCACGCGGTGGCCGAGGTTGCCGCCTTCATACTCGGTGTCGCCGTTCGTCGGCAGCTCGATGGAGTCGAGCTTGAAGCCGGTGTTGTACGGGTCCGCCTTGAAGCGCACGTCGTCGAAGATGAAGAACTCGGCCTCGGGGCCGAAATACACCGCGTCGCCCACGCCGGTGGACTTGGCATAGGCCTCGGCCTTCCGGGCGATGGAGCGGGGGTCGCGGCCGTAGGGCTGGCCCGTGGTGGGCTCCAGCACGTCGCAGACGATGGAGAGCGTGGTCTCCGAGAAGAAGGGGTCGATGCAGGTGGTCGTCGGATCCGGCATGAGCAGCATGTCGGACTCGTTGATGGCCTTCCAGCCGGCGATGGACGAACCGTCGAAGGCGGTGCCTTCGGTCAGGAATTCCTCGTCGACCATGCTGATGTCGAACGTGACATGCTGCCACTTGCCGCGCGGATCGGTGAAGCGCAGGTCGACATATTTCACGTCCTCGCTCTTGATGAGGTCGAGGACGTCCTTGGCCGTCTTGGTCGTCATGGGGATTGCTACCTTTCTGCTGGCCTGCAGTTCGTTTCTTGGACGGTTTGTTTTGGACGCGTCAGATCGCGTCGAGGCCGGATTCGCCGGTCCGGATACGGATCGCCTCTTCGATGGACGACACGAAGATCTTCCCGTCTCCGATCCGCCCGGTCTGGGCCGCGCGGCGAATGGCATCGACGGCTCGATCTACCATATCGTCGGAGAGGACAACCTCGATTTTCACCTTAGGCAGGAAATCGACCACATATTCGGCACCGCGGTAGAGCTCCGTATGGCCCTTCTGGCGGCCGAATCCCTTGGCCTCCGTAACGGTAATGCCTTGCAGGCCGACGTCCTGGAGGGCTTCCTTCACCTCATCGAGCTTGAAGGGCTTGATGATTGCCTCGATCTTCTTCATCCGCTCCGTCTCCCTGACCCGATCCGCCGCCGTACGGTCGAGACGCCATTTGTAAGCATGATATGTGCCATGCCTTGCGTCATTTGCCCATGCAGAAGACAGGCAGCGTTGGTCGGATGATGTGCATATTTCTTAGTCGATGTGATGAAATATTGGGCCTATCTGCGGGTTTTCAGTTCGCCGACGTGAGCATGATCTGAGCATCTGAGGACGGGGGCATCGGTGTACGCACTGCTTGATCCACACGAAATGGCGCGCGCGGACAAGTTCGCCGTCGAAATGGGCACGCCGTCCATGGCGCTGATGGACCGCGCCGGCACCGCCGTGGCCGATGCGGTTGCGCGCTACCCCTATCCCACGCGCATCCTCGTCCTCTGCGGGCCGGGGAACAACGGCGGCGACGGATTCGTCGCCGCGCGGGTGCTGGCGCAGCGGGGCTTCAAGGTGCGCCTCGCCCTGCTGGGGGACCGCGACAAGCTCACCGGCGACGCGCGCCGGGCCGCCGAGCGCTGGCGCGGCGCGGTGGAGGAGCCGGCCGCCGTCGATCTCGACGAGGCGGGCGTCATCGTGGATGCCCTGTTCGGCGCCGGCCTCGCCCGCGACCTCGATGGCGCGGCGCGGGCGCTGGTGGAGCGCATGGCGCAGTCCGGCAAGCCCATCGTCGCCGTGGACCTGCCATCGGGCCTCGATGGCGCCACCGGCAAGGTGCGCGGCGCAGCGGCGCAGGCGGTGGAGACGGTCACATTCTTCCGGCGCAAGCCGGGGCATCTGCTGGAGCCGGGGCGCAGCCTGTGCGGCCGGGTGCGGGTGGCCGACATCGGCATTCCCGACGAGGCGCTGGACACGATTCGCCCGCAGACGTTCGTCGACATGCCGGCCCTCTGGCGCGACGCCTTCCCCGTTCCCACTGCCGGCGGGCACAAATATTCCCGCGGCCACGCCGTCGTGGTGAGCGGAGCGGCCTGGACCTCCGGCGCCGCCCGCCTCTCCGCCCGCGGGGCGCTGCGGGCTGGCGCCGGGCTCGTCACCATCGCCCTGCCGCGGGATGCCCTGCCGCTGCAGGCGGCTTCCTATGCCGCCATCATGCCCCGCCCCGTGGACGGCGCAGGGGAGTTGGCGGAGCTGCTGGCCGACCGGCGCTTGAACACGGTGGTGCTCGGGCCGGGCCTCGGCGGTGGGGAGCACACGCGGGCCAAGATCGACGTGGCCGCCCCGGGGCGGCGCCTGGTGCTCGATGCCGATGCCTTGACCAGCTACGAGGGCGTGCCCTGGGCGCTGGCGGAGGTGGCCGCGTGCAGCGATGGCCTCATCGTCACGCCGCACGAGGGGGAGTTCGCCCGCATGTTCCGTGGCGACGAGGAGGTGCTGGAGGCATCCTCCAAGCTCGCCCGCACCCGTGCCGCCGCGCGCAGGCTCGGGGCCGTGGTGGTGCTGAAAGGCGCCGACACGGTGATCGCCCATCCCGACGGCCGTGCCGCCATCGCGGAGAACGCGCCGGCCTATCTGGCGACAGCCGGGGCAGGCGATGTGCTGGCCGGCATCGCAGGCGGCCTGCTGGCGCAGGGCATGCCGCCCTTCGAGGCGGCGTGCGCTGCCGTGTGGCTTCACGGAGAGGCCGCCCGTGAGGCGGGGCCGGGGCTCATCGCAGACGATCTGCCCGAGGGGCTGCGTGGGGTCTATAGCCGGCTATATGCCGCCATCGAAAAAACTTGACGTCCGAAAACGAATCGGAGCTAACGCCTTGTCTGGCCCGTGACAACCTCGCGTGCCGCGGCGGAGCGCATGCGCCCGGCCGCCGGGTGGTCCCGGCGGGATAGATCTGTGATTCGACAGTGAAAACCGGTCAGGCCGTGACCTGATAGGTGGCCGAGGCGACCACCTCGCCATCGCCGCCCCGCTGCGCCGTGACGCTCCATGTCCCGGTCGCCTGGGCCAGAAGGGCCACCCTTACTGTCGCTTTAGCCGGCACAGGAACTGTGTCGTGCCACCACGGCTTCCAGCCATCGTCGAGGCTATCAAGCAGCCGCACCGCATGGCCGGCGACATAGACCGAAACCGGAGCGTCGAGGCTGTTGGCCAGGGTCAGAACCATTGCCTTGCCTGACTTCACGGTGCCGAGCGAGGCAGGGGCGCCGCTCTTCCCCCCGATGGGCAGTTCCACGCGAACGGCGTCCTTGAGGGGAATATCAGCCGGCAAATCGTTTGCCGGGAGCGGCGCGGGCGGGCCGGACGGCATCGGGCCGGCGGGGCCGACGGGCGTGACCACTGCGAGCCGGATCGGCTCCTGGGCGGTCTCGACCTCAATGATGGTGGCATCCGCGTCGTCGATGGTGGCGGCGACATCCATCCGCCCGCCCGGCGGCATCTGGAGGCGGCCATCCTTCAATTCGAAAGGCTGGGCGACCGGCTGCCCGTCGATGGCGATGGCGTAGGCCGCCGGGCCCTTCAGGCGCAGGCGCAGGAACAGGGGTGTGGCATTCACGAGCCGCAGCCGGCTGCGGCCGCTGGCCGGGCCCTGAAAGGTCGGCGAGAACTCGCCGTTCACCGGGAAGATCGGCACCCCGCTCTCGGGCGGAAACGACTGGATGAACAGGAGATTGTCCGAAGCGTAGGCCGGGGTTCCGGGCTCGGCCACGATGAGCGCGCCGGAGAGCGCGCGGCGGGCGAGGGCCGGGGATGTCGCGTGGTACCAGAAGGTGCCGGCATCCTTGGGCGCGAGCCGGATGAGCTTGTTCTGCCCGCCCGCGACGGCAGCGGAGGCGGCGGTCGCGGCATCCGCCGGCATCCGTACGCCCTGCCACGTGAGGGCCACGCTCTCCTTGAGCGCATTGGCGAACTGGACTTGAAGCTCGCTCCCCTTCGTCACGCGAAGGACAGGGCCCGGCAGAGAATCGTTGAAGAGCGCAAGGTTGCCCTGACCGGCGATCTCCGGCCGGCTGCCTTCCGCGGCCGCGAGCGCCACGGGGCTAGCGCCCTGGCCCTGCGCCAACGCCCAGTCCGGCAACAGGGCACCGGCAGCGCCGGCGAACGACAGGGCCGCAGCCCCCTTGAGAACGTTGCGACGAGAGGGAATCGACGGGCTCACGCTGCATCTCCTGGCGGGGTGGGTGGACCATGTTACGCGGCCGGAAAAAGGGCAAGCGGCTTTGCTCGCGCTCTCCCCAGCGCCGCGGCACGGACCGCGCCGTCGGCGCCACGCGTGCGTTGATCGCGTCTGCGAGCGGGAGCTTGGCAGCTCTCAATCTTCCGTCCGCCGGGCCATACGCTCCGCCGGCCTGCTTCGCGGGCGGAGATGCGGCGTCGTGCCGTGAGGCGAGCGCCATGGGGAGCGTGCGGTTGCGGGCGCCATTTTCTTGCTGCGCGACCGCACGGGCATGATATAAGCCGCGACCCGAACGGCGCGTGCGGCCTCGTGCGCGAGCGGTGGAGCTGTGCCCGGAGGCGTCGTGCGTTCAAGCGCTTCGGTGCCGTTCCCGTGCCCGGCGACACCTCGCAGGCATGACGGGCCTTTGGGCGCGACGGGCCTTTGGCGAGACGGGGCCGCGGGCGTGGCGGAACTGGTAGACGCGCGGGATTTAGGTTCCCGTGACGCAAGTCGTGGGGGTTCGAAACCCTCCGCCCGCACCAATGCCGCCGCAAGCCCGCGCGTCGGTCGCCGCAAGGCGGTCCGGTCGGGGCAGGTCCACCGTGCCGCGCGGCCTCCGGCGATTGCCGCGGGATGCCGGTGACAGCGCTGAATTCAAGTTAACGCGCCTGGCGCGATGAGGATGTGAAGGCAAGACGATGCAGGTGACCGAGACCGGGGCCGAGGGCCTCAAGCGCGCTTTCCGTGTGGTGGTGTCCGCCGCCGACCTCGACGCCCGGGCCGACGCCCGGCTCAACGAGCTCAAGGGCCAGGTGAAGCTGAACGGCTTCCGCCCCGGCAAGGTGCCCGTGGCCCATCTCAAGCGCGTCTACGGCAAGTCCGTGATGTCCGAGATCATCGAGCAGACCGTCAACGAGACCAACGGCAAGATCGTCGAGGAGCACGGCTTCAAGCTCGCGCTCCAGCCCCGGATCAAGGGTCCCGAGGAGGACCCGCAGTTCCAGACCCTGCTCGATGGCGGCAAGGACCTCGCCTACGACGTGGAGCTGGAGATCCTGCCGAAGATCGAGCTCGGCAACTTCAAGGACATCTCCGTCGAGAAGCCCGTGGTCGAAGTGACCGAGGCCGAGGTGGACGAGGCGGTGCAGCGCATCGCCGACGCCAACCGCCCCTTCGCCACGAAGGAAGGCCCGGCCGCCGACGGCGACCGCCTGACCATCGATTTCACCGGCTATGTGGACGGCGAGAAGTTCCAGGGCGGCGAGGGCCAGGACATCGACGTCCTGCTCGGCTCCAAGGGCTTCATCCCCGGCTTCGAGGAGCAGCTCGTCGGCGCCTCCGCCGGTGAGAACCGCACCCTCAACGTGACCTTCCCCGAGGGCTACGCCGCCAAGGAACTCGCCGGCAAGGCCGCGACCTTCGAAGTCACCGTGAAGTCCGTCGACGCGCCCGGCGCCATCGCGCTCGATGACGCCTTCGCCGCGACCCTCGGCCAGGAGAGCCTCGAGAAGCTCCGCGAGACCGTGAAGGCCCGCATTGCGCAGGAATATGCCGGCGCCGCCCGCCAGAAGGTGAAGCGCGCTTTGCTCGACGGCCTCGACGCGACTCACAAGTTCGACGTGCCGGAAGGCCTCGTGGAGCAGGAATTCTACGGCGTGTGGAGCCGGGTGAACGAGGATCTCGCCGCCCAGAGCCGCACTTTCGCCGATGAAGGCACCACCGAGGACGAGGCCCGCCAGGACTACCGTCGCATCGCCGAGCGTCGCGTGCGCCTCGGCCTGGTGCTTGCGGAAATCGGGGAGCGCAACAATATCCAGGTTTCCGACGACGAGGTGACGCGCGCGGTGGTCGAACGGGCCCGCCAGTTCCCCGGCCAGGAGCAGCAGGTGTGGGACTATTACCGCCGCACCCCCGAGGCTCTGGCGTCCGTGCGCGCCCCCCTGTTCGAGGAGAAGGTCGTCGACTTCCTCTTGGAGCTCGCCAACGTGACCGAGAAGACGGTCACCAAGGAAGAGCTCTTCAAGGATGACGAGGACGAGAAGGCGGCCTGAGGCTCGGGTCGCGATCCGTCCTGCGACGAATTCGCGCGGCACGCCGGCAGCGGCGTGCCTCTACCCGCGCCCTCCCTATGCGCCCCTGGGGGTCTTAAGATGCGTGATCCAGTCGATACTTATATGAATTACCTGATCCCCATGGTGGTCGAGCAGACCAACCGTGGCGAGCGGTCCTACGACATCTTTTCCCGCCTCCTGAAGGAGCGCATCCTTTTCCTTACCGGCCCGGTCGAGGACGGCATGGCCACCCTCGCGGTGGCGCAGCTGCTGTTCCTCGAGGCGGACAATCCGAAGAAGGAAATCTCGATGTACATCAACTCCCCCGGGGGAGTGGTGACGTCGGGCCTCGCCATCTACGACACCATGCAGTTCATCAAGCCGGCGGTGTCGACGCTCTGCATCGGCCAGGCGGCCTCCATGGGCTCGCTGCTGCTGACCGCGGGCGAGAAGGGGATGCGATTCGCGCTGCCGAACGCCCGAATCATGGTCCACCAGCCGTCCGGCGGCTTCCAGGGCCAGGTGACGGACATCATGCTTCACGCGCAGGAAATCCTCAGCCTCAAGAAGCGGCTGAATGAAATCTATGTGAAGCACACCGGCCAGCCCTTCGAGGCCATCGAGAACGCCCTCGAGCGCGACAACTTCATGACGTCCGAGGCCGCCAAGGAGTTCGGGCTCATCGATTCCGTGATCGACAAGCGCCCGACCGACGAGGCCGCCAAGGCCGCCTGAGGTCGAGCACGAGCTTGGCCGCAAGGCCGGGCGGGGCGATAGCGATAGTTGGGCAACACGTCCGGCGTTCTCGCATTGCCCCACTTGCGTGCGGTGCAAGATCGCGCTTGCATGTCGTTAAGCCGGCATCGGATGCCGCGTTGTCGGCCCCCGCCTGATGGTGGGGGCCTTCGCGTTTCAGGGCCATGAACCATCGGGGTCCGGAGTTCGTAATGAGTTCCGGGTTCAGATTTGCGAAAGGTCGTGGGCAGACGATCGGCGGACGGCGCGACCCCAGGGTCGGCGGCGGTGCATCCCTTGGTCTGGGGAATGTCGCCAGCCTGCCTTGATCGCGTCGCCTCAGGGTGATTGGCTTTTGCAAAGTCGATCACCACATTCGGGTTTGGCGAGGTTTTTGCTTCGTGCAAAACCCATAAGAGGCCCTGACGGGACGGCCGGTCCAAATGTCCGGTTCGTGAGGGCGTTAGGAGACGTGAGATGAGCAAGACCGGCGGCAGCGACAGCAAGAACACGCTTTATTGCTCGTTCTGCGGCAAAAGCCAGCATGAGGTCAGGAAGCTCATCGCCGGACCCACCGTGTTCATCTGCGACGAATGCGTCGAGTTGTGCATGGACATCATCCGGGAAGAGTCGAAGTCCTCTCTGGTGAAGTCGCGGGATGGCATCCCGACCCCGAAGGAGATCCGCAAGGTCCTCGATGACTATGTCATCGGCCAGGACCACGCGAAGAAGGTCCTCTCCGTCGCGGTGCACAACCACTACAAGCGTCTCAACCACGCCACCAAGCACGGCGACGTGGAACTCGCGAAGTCCAACATCCTGCTGATCGGGCCCACCGGCTCCGGCAAGACGCTGCTCGCGCAGACGCTGGCGCGCATCCTCGACGTGCCCTTCACCATGGCCGACGCCACCACGCTGACTGAAGCCGGCTACGTGGGCGAGGACGTGGAGAACATCATTCTCAAGCTGCTCCAGGCGGCCGACTACAACGTCGAGCGGGCGCAGCGCGGCATCGTCTACATCGACGAGATCGACAAGATCAGTCGCAAATCCGACAATCCGTCCATCACCCGCGATGTCTCGGGCGAGGGCGTGCAGCAGGCCCTGCTGAAGATCATGGAAGGCACGGTCGCGTCCGTTCCTCCCCAGGGGGGCCGCAAGCATCCCCAGCAGGAATTCCTGCAGGTGGACACCACCAACATCCTCTTCATCTGCGGCGGCGCCTTCGCCGGCCTCGACAAGATCATCTCGTCCCGCTCCAAGGGCTCCACCTCCATCGGCTTCCAGGCCAAGGTGGCGCCGCCCGAGGATCGTCGTCCCGGCGAGGTGTTCCGCGAGGTCGAGCCCGAGGATCTGCTGAAGTACGGCCTCATCCCCGAGTTCATCGGCCGCCTGCCCGTGCTGGCGACGCTGGGTGATCTCGACGAGGAGGCGCTGAAGAAGATCCTCTCCGAGCCGAAGAACGCCCTGGTCAAGCAGTACCAGCGGCTGTTCGAGATGGAGAGCGTGGACCTCACCATCCACGAGGAGGCCCTCGGCGCCATCGCCCGCAAGGCGATCGAGCGCAAGACCGGCGCCCGCGGCCTCAGGTCCATCATGGAAGGCATCCTGCTGGACACCATGTTCGATCTCCCCGGTCTGGAGGGGGTCGAGGAAGTGGTGATCAGCCGGGAAGTCGTCGAGCAGAATGCGCGCCCGCTCTACATCTACGCCGATCGCGTCGGCGACGCAGGCGCCAGTGCGTGACGTGTCGGGCCCCGCGCCTCTCCCCAGACCTCGCGGTTTCGGGAGAGGGCGGGATGCGACCGGAGTTCAACCGGCCCGGACCCTTCCCGGCCGGCGGATGGTCCCGGTTCGGGTCAGGGCCCGGGGCATGAGGCGGGAGATGACGGCCGGGGCCGTGGCGCCGGTCCGCCCTCTTCTCGGGGCGTTTGCCCGGAAGGGCCGATCCTCCAAAGAGGTCAATGGTGTGCCCTTGAAACGGGCAGGTTGCGTGTCCATCTACTTTTCGAAAGTTCCGGTCTCGGGGGTCGGACCTCGTGCCTCCTGCGGCGAAAGCCGCTTCAGCATTGAAAATCCACACCCGTCTCCGGCCGCGTGCACGCGCGGCAACGCAGTTCTGCGCCCAAATCCAGCGCGTGCACTTCTTGAAAGGATTGCGTCATGACGAGCCAGAAGCCGCGCCCGCCGCTCGTTGCCGGAGTGTCCCAGACCTTCCCGGTCCTCCCGCTTCGCGACATCGTGGTGTTTCCCCACATGATCGTCCCCCTGTTCGTGGGTCGCGAGAAGTCCATTCGCGCCCTCGAAGAGGTCATGCGCGGCGATACCTATATCCTGCTCGCCACCCAGGAAAATGCGTCGGATGACGATCCGGCCCCCGAGGCCATTTTCCCGGTGGGCACGCTCGCGACCGTGCTGCAGCTGCTGAAGCTGCCCGACGGCACCGTGAAGGTGCTGGTCGAGGGCGTCAGCCGCGCCCAGGTGACCCGCTACACCGAGCGGACCGACCTCTACGAGGCCGAGGCCATCACGCTCGACGACGAGGTCGGTGACCGCGTCGAAGGCGAGGCGCTCGCGCGCTCGGTGGTCACCGAGTTCGAGAACTATGTGAAGCTCAACAAGAAGGTGTCGCCCGAGGTGGTCGGCGTCGTCAGCCAGATCGACGACCATTCCAAGCTCGCCGACACGGTGGCCTCGCATCTCGCGGTGAAGATTCCCGAGAAGCAGGGCGTGCTCGAAACCCTGAAGGTTCCCGATCGCCTCGAGAAGGTGCTCGGCCTGATGGAGAGCGAGATCTCCGTGCTCCAGGTGGAGAAGCGCATCCGGACCCGCGTGAAGCGGCAGATGGAGAAGACCCAGCGCGAGTACTACCTGAACGAGCAAATGAAGGCGATCCAGAAGGAGCTGGGCGACGAGGACGGCAAGGACGATCTGCAGGAGCTGGAGGACCGCATCAAGCGGACCAAGCTCACCAAGGAAGCCCGCGAGAAGGCGACGCACGAGCTGAAGAAGCTCCGCCAGATGTCGCCCATGTCGGCCGAAGCCACCGTCGTGCGCAACTATCTGGACTGGCTGCTCTCCATCCCGTGGGGCGTGAAGAGCAAGGTCAAGAAGGATCTGAACTACGCCCAGGAGATCCTCGACAGCGACCACCACGGCCTCGACAAGGTCAAGGAGCGCATCGTCGAGTACCTGGCGGTCCAGAGCCGCGCCAACAAGCTCACCGGGCCCATCCTGTGCCTTGTCGGCCCTCCGGGCGTCGGCAAGACCTCGCTCGGCAAGTCCATCGCCAAGGCGACGGGCCGTGAGTTCGTGCGCGTGGCCCTCGGCGGCGTGCGCGACGAGGCGGAGATCCGTGGCCACCGGCGGACCTACATCGGGTCCATGCCGGGCAAGATCATCCAGTCCATGCGCAAGGCCAAGAAGTCCAACCCGCTGTTCCTGCTGGACGAGATCGACAAGATGGGCGCCGACTTCCGCGGCGATCCGTCCTCGGCCCTGCTCGAGGTTCTCGACCCCGAGCAGAACCACACCTTCAACGACCACTATCTTGAGGTGGATTACGACCTCTCGAACGTCATGTTCGTGACCACGGCGAACACGCTGAACATCCCGCCGGCCCTTCTGGACCGCATGGAGGTGATCCGCATCGCCGGCTACACGGAAGACGAGAAGGTGGAGATCGCGCGCAAGCACCTGATCCCCAACTCGCTCCAGAAGCACGGCATGACCGAGAAGGAGTGGACCATCGACAACGAGGCCTTGCTCCTGCTCATCCGCCGCTACACGCGGGAAGCGGGCGTGCGCAACCTCGAGCGTGAGATCTCCACCCTCGCCCGCAAGGCGGTGAAGGAGCTCATGCTCTCCAAGAAGAAGTCGGTGAAGGTCACGGGCAAGAATCTCGAGGACTTCATCGGCGCCCCGCGCTTCCGCTACGGCGAGGTGGAGAGCGAGGACCAGGTGGGTGTCGTCACCGGCCTCGCCTGGACCGAGGTGGGCGGCGAGCTGCTGACCATTGAGGGCCTCATGATGCCCGGCAAGGGCAAGATGACGGTCACGGGCAATCTGCGTGACGTGATGAAGGAGAGCATCTCCGCGGCGGCGTCCTACGTCCGCTCGCGGGCGGTGGACTTCGGCATCGAGCCGCCCCTGTTCGAGCGGCGCGACATCCACGTCCACGTTCCCGAGGGGGCGACCCCGAAGGACGGCCCGTCCGCCGGCGTGGCCATGGCCACGGCCATCGTGTCGGTCATCACCGGCATCCCCGTCCGTCGCGACGTGGCGATGACCGGCGAGATCACCCTGCGCGGCCGGGTGCTGCCCATCGGCGGTCTCAAGGAGAAGCTCCTTGCGGCCCTGCGCGGCGGCATCAAGAAGGTGCTGATCCCCGAGGAGAACGCCAAGGATCTGGCGGACATCCCGGCCAACGTGAAGAACGCGCTGGAGATCGTGCCGGTGTCGCGCATGGACGAGGTGCTGGCCAATGCGCTGGTTCGCCCGCCCGAGCCCATCACCTGGGAAGAGCGTCCGGTGAACAACCCGCCGGTCGCTGACGAGGACAACGCGGGCGTGGTCGCCCACTGACGCGAAAAACAGGCCGGATTGTCCGCAACCCGGCCTGTTTCAACAGTTTCTGAAACTTTTTCAGAGGGCGTGTCGCCGCCATCCCCGGACGTTCGGGGAGCGCGGGGCGCGCCCTCAGTCTTTTCAATGACTTAAATGGACTTCCGGCGTGTCGTCGCGCGTCGCCTTCGCCCCGGCTCTTCGCAGGCGCACAGCGCAAAATCGTGCATTGGTGCGGGTTTGGCGCCAATCGCGCTTGCAAAAGCCTTATTTTCCGTGATGCTCGCGCCGTTCGTCAGGGCTAGCCCTGCACGATTCGCGTTCTGACAACGGAAGGAAAGGTCAGATGACCACCAAGAACGAACTGATCGCCGCCGTGGCCGAAGAGGCGAAGCTGACGAAGACCGCTGCGGCTGCGGCTGTGGACGCGACCTTCGACATCATCGCCAAGGCGCTCAAGGATGGCGAGGAAGTCAAGCTGATCGGTTTCGGCAGCTTCTCCGTGGTGACGCGCGCTGCCCGTGAAGGCCGCAACCCGCGCACCGGCAAGCCGGTGAAGATCAAGGCTTCCAAGGCGCCGAAGTTCACCCCCGGCAAGGGTCTCAAGGAAGCCGTCAACGACTGATCCGGCCCTCGGCCCGGGCGCACGCTGCGCCGGCCGTGATGCCGCTGCATGTGCCTCTCCGGATCGATGTCCGGGGGGCTATCCGGACGCTCCCGGCCCGGCCGTACCGGGCGGAGCGTCCCCGATCCGACGAGCCCCGGCCTCGTGGATTCAGGGCGCACAAAGCGCCTGCGCGCCAGGCGCGAGATCCGGCCATCGCGCCGACGTTTCCCAAAGCCATTTTTTCTGAAGGCGTCCGGCGGACGGGCACGCGCGCCATGCCGGCGCGCAGCCGCTGTTCCACGCCCCAGCCGCATTCCCACCCTTGCCGCTGCGGCCTGGGCGGATTATAGCGCCGGAAGGTCCTGCGACGACCGGGCGGTTAGCTCAGTTGGTAGAGCATCTCGTTTACACCGAGAGGGTCGGCGGTTCGAGCCCGTCACCGCCCACCATGTCCAGCTCCATCCTCTCCCCACGTCGGCATCCGCGATTCCACCCACGCGAACGTGGGCCGTTCGCGCCTCCGCGCGCCCTGCGAATCCCCGCAAACATCGGTCAGAACCCGCAATGCCGGCAGCGCCACAAAGTGCTGCCAGCGCTCAATCTTAAGGGGGCTGTGGACAACTTCCCGGCAAAAAATGCGCGGCTTGCTTGACTTGGGCGGAGGGGTGCCGTACCACGCCGCTCTCCTCGGCGGTCGGCAAGACCTTCCGCCGGTCCGGGGGTGTAGCTCAGTTGGTTAGAGCGCCGGCCTGTCACGCCGGAGGTCGCGGGTTCGAGCCCCGTCACTCCCGCCATCCCTCGTGCTGAGGTGGATCACTCTTCCCCCTTTTCGTTCGTGATTCCGGGGGCGTTCCAACTTTCGAACAGCCATAGCTCCAACTTTTTCCGGTTTGTCGAGGGCTGCCAGTTTTGGTCGACCCAAGCGCCGTGCTGCCTGAGCCTCTCGAATTGAAGCCAGATTGACTGGCGCGTGGGTCTTAAAGAGGGCGTTCAACGCCGAGAGACAGGACCTCACAGACAGGAACGTTGGGGGGAGATTTCCCGCGCTCGGTGAAGGCGAGCCCTCCCTGCCTATCCTGGGCGATCTGAGAGGCCTTCAGCTGCCGAACGTCGACTGGTGCAGGTTGAGTGTCCCGAGCGACGGCAATCACAGTCGCGAGCCCGCAATACCTATTCCGAACGGCGCGCTTATACAGCCGTACGACCTCGTGCTCCAGCCACGCCCCGATAGCTGAACCGAGGATCCATCGCCGTCGAGAACCGCGTGAAGGTGTCGACGATGGTCAAAACCCGGCTCTTGCGGCCCGTGGCGAGCTGGTCGTGGACGAAGTCCATCGCCCAGGTCTCATTGCTCCGCGTCGCCGGGTGACGGTCGTCCCGTAGCCGTTTCAGCGAGGGGCAAATCTGAAGGAGCATTAGGCGGGGAAACAATGCCGCTCGCGCAATCGGGGGCGGGATGGACGATTTTTCAGTCCATAAGATGTGAGATCTCACCTGCAACGTCTGCGGCGGTCTGCCTGAGCAGTTTCAACGTCTGCACGGTTCTGCGCGCACCAGTCTCTCCAAGGAAGAACATGTGGTTGCCCGGCAGCGTCGCGCTCAGCCGCGGGGCGGCGGTCCTGACGTGCTCGACCAGCGCCGCCCATGTCTCGGCGGAAAGCGCGGCGAGCTTGTCCGGTTGCGAGAAAACGAGACCTTCGCACAGCTGCTGGGTGATGTAGACGCCCCAGGTGGAGCGGTCGGTGAGCACGTGCCGGGCGTCGATCGCAGAGGTATGCGTCATTAAGGCGAGCGGCGGAAAGGCGCGATACTGCGCGGTGCCGACCTCACGCGCGTCTGCGGCCGGGTCGGGAACGAACGCTTCGTCCCGGTAGCGCATGGCCGATGCCGCAAGCCCGACCGGGAAATCGCCGGTCATCTCGCGGGCGAACACGTCGGCATCGAGCACCAAGTGGTCCGCCACCGCGTTCTGATCCGCGAGGCATCGGAGCAGCCAGTCGAGGTAGGCGCCCGTGATCGCGGCGAGGCCGCTTTTGGCTGGCTTCAGGTGGTCGAGGCCGGGCAGGGTATTGGGAAGCGCCGTTGCGGCGGCCATCGCGATGAAAAGCTCGATGCCCTTTCCCCGGCCGCGCAGGGCGGCATGAAGCGGCTCTGCAATCCGCCCCGCCATGCTCCAGCCGAGCACGATGGCGTTGGCCGGCAGGTCATTGCGGTCCATGTAGCGGGCGATGATCTCGGCGCTTTGCTCAGCCCAGTCGGTGACCGAGAACTGCGGGAATGCGGCGTCGAACACAGCCCTGTTGTCGATGGGATAGGACAGGATCAGCGACGGGAAGCCATCCTCATGCAGCCAATGGCAAAGGAAATCGGCGGCCCTTCCTCCGGGCGGTCCATAGGCGATGCGGCCGAGCACCCCGCCTCCTGTGACGAACACCACAAGGGGAAGGCCCTCGCGCCCCGGCTCGAACCGCACCAGAGCCGGATAGCCGGCCGCCTCGGTCAATTCCTCGCCCGGATAGAGCATCGGGGATCTCGTCTGTGCTTGGGCCGGAGCGCGCCATGCCGCGGCCAAGGCTATACCGAGCATGGCGGCTTGACGACGATTGAGGTCCCCGACACCCATTGTCGAAAGCTCCATGTCCCGCCAGTCGCCGGAGCCTATCAGCCCACGTTGCGGCGCGTCGCATAGCCCGCGGGCAGATCCTCGGGCGCGCAGGCGATGACGCTTTCGTCGTCGCGGCCGCACTCCTCCACGAAGGTGATGTCGGCGAACTCGTCGACGAGCATGGTCGGATAGGTCGGCTCCGCGTCGCGATACTGGCGCATCAGGTCGATCTTTTCGTTCTGGAAGCCGATGATCTTCTTCGGTTCCTCCTCGATCCAGCGCGGGAAGAAGGTGGCGCCGTGGGCGCGGTTCTCATTGAGATTGTAGGCGACGCTCACGCAGGTGCCGGTCGGCTCGTGCCAGGAGACCTTGTACACGCCGTCGGCGAGGCGGACGATGTGGACCTCCTGGCCCTTCACCCAGCGCCCGCCGACCATGCCGCCATGCACGCGGTAGTCGATGGTGCGGTCGTTCTTGAAGTACATCTCATACTGCCAGCCATTGGCATAAGTATAGATGATGTGCTTGCCCACGAAGGCGGCGATCTCCGCCGTATGGGTGGAGTCGAATGCGTCGGTCATGGCTTTCCTCTCTCCGGCGCTGGGCTGATGCCCGGACCGGCTGTTGTTGACGTGGGGTGGATGGGCGACGTTTACGTGAATCCGTACTCGCTCCAGCGCCGCCGCACGCGGTCGACAATGTCCGCCGGATAGCCATGGCGGAACGATGCCCGCATCGGCAGGGCTTCGCCCCATTCGTCCGGTGCAAGGCAGTTGTAGACGACCTTGCCGGTGTGGCCTGAGACCTTCTCGCTCCTGCGGAGATAGGCGAGAAGCGGCGCGGCCTCGATGTCGTCGAACACGGCATGGCCGAGCAGGGGATGGCAGCGCGTGGCGAAGGCCCAGACCAGTTCCTTCAGGTCCGTCGGATCGACGTCGTCATTGAGCACGATCACCTTGGGGATCACCGCCCCCGCCTTGCTCGCGAACACCGTCTGGCCGATCCGCCGGCACAACGCCTCGCTCTCGCCGACGCCGCTCCGGCGGCGCCAGTCGCGCGGAACGGTGACCACCAGCCAGTGCAGCGCCGACTGCAGCGGGATCCAGGCCGTGGTGGCCGGGATGCCGCTTTGGCGCAGGTCGTGGAGGAGCTGAGCCGAACTGGGCAGGCCCCAGGCGGTGTGGTTCTCCTCCACCGGTTCGCCGGCGACCACCACCGGCAGGATGGCGTTGTCGCGGTGGCTGATGGCGGAAACCCGGTAGGTGGGCCGGCGCGCTGGCGTATCGAGAGGGATGTAGCCGGCGAACTCGCCCATGGGGCCTTCCTCGACGAGTTCGTCGAGATGGAGGTGTCCCTCGATCAGGATCTCCGCGCTGGCGGGAGCGTCAAGCTCGACCGTCCTGCACCGCACGGTCCTGATCGCGCGCCCCATCAGCGCACCGAGGCGCCCGCTCTCGTTGACATGGGCCGGCAGCGGCATGCCGCAAATGAAGGGAATGGAGGGCTCCACCCCGAGCGCCAGCGCGAACGGCATCGGCTTGCCCAGATCCGCCCAGGCCTTCGCCACCATGCCGAGGTGCTGCTCCGGCGCCACGATGCCCGAGAGGCGCGTGCCGTCGACCACCATCATCCGGGCGATGGACCAGTTGGTCCAGGCGGCGTCTGGCGTGCGTGCGACGATGCAGCCGAAGGTGTTGAGATAGCGCCCGCCGTCCCCATAGTGCAGCAGCGGCGCGGGAAGCGCGGCGAGATCCACCGCGTCCCCGGTGAGCATGTTCTCGAACACCGGCGCATCGTCCACGACCACGGGGGCGATGGCCGGCCTGTCGAGGCTCGCAGCAATGGCCTCGGCGATCGCGAGACCGCCCGTGGTCGGCGGCAGCTCCAGCGCGACAGCAACGCGCACGAGCTCCATGCCGGGCTGCGCGCTGGTGCCGCCCGGAGCACCAAGGATGCGGAAGCGACCGGGGTGGTCGGAGAGAACGTTGAACAGGGGCGCCGGCGCCCCGGTCTCGATGCAGCGCCGGATGATGGCGCCGAGTTCCAGATCGAGGGAGACCGGCGCGTCGATCTCCTGGATTTCCCCGAGGCTGCGCAGGGCCTCGATATAGAGGCGCAGATCGGTGAGGGGCATCAGGCGTCTCCCCTGGCGCGCGCGGCGGCGGGAGGAACTGCGTCCGGCTGGCTACCCCATCGATTGAACAGGCCTGCGTCGAGGTCGTACAGATCGAGCACGCGCCCGACGGTATGGTTCACCATCTCCTCCAACGAGGCGGGTCGGTCATAGAAGGCCGGCACCGGCGGGAAGACGATGGCGCCGTTCTCGGTGGCCTGCGCCATGGCGCGGATGGGGCCCGCATGCACGGGCGTCTCGCGGAACATGAGGACCACCCGGCGGCGCTCCTTCAGGCAGACGTCGGCCGCGCGGGTGAGCAGGCCGTCGGTGTTGCCGGCGGCGATGGCGGACAGGCTCCGTACCGAACAGGGGGCGACGATCATGCCCATGGTGCGGAACGAGCCGGAGGCGATGGCGGCGCCGATGTCGGCATCCAGATAGTTGAAGTCCGCCATGGCGCGGACGTCGCGCACCTTCAGCTCGGTTTCGTGGGCAAGGGTGCGCTCACCCGGCTTCGACATGACGAGATGTGTCTCGATGTCGAGGCTCCGCAGCACCTCGAGGGCGCGCAGCCCGTAGATGATCCCGGTGGCGCCGCTGATCCCGACGATCATGCGCCGGCGTGGCGCAGGGATGACGTGCTCTTGCATGGCGTGCGTCCGGTCCCGGTTCGATAGAACGGAGCCTAGCCAGCCGGGCCATAGGCCTCATCGTCAGAACTGTCTATGCGGGACGCGGGCCGACCGAACACCCTTCAACGCCGTTGCGGCACGAGTGCGCCGAGGGTCGCCATGGTGCGCTCGAAGTCGCGCAGGTTCTCTGCATCCGACTTGCCCAAGATCGATCGGATCTGGCTGCGGACGGTCATGAGCGAGACACCGCGTCCGCGCGCCACATCCTCGGCGCTGGCACCGCCGGTGAGCGCGACGGCGACCTCCGCCTCAGCGCGGCTGAAGCCGAACATCTCGCACAGCATGTCCGCCTGTGGCACCACCTTGCGATTGAGCGGCCGCAGGAGGATGAGGGCCAAGGGCTCCCTGGCATCGCCTTCGTCCCGCCCGCTCACGTCATTGGCAAGGCCCCGCGGCGCCGGGGCGACCGTCAGCGCGGCAATGGTGCCGTTGCGCGAGGTGACACGCATAGCACCCCCGGAGCCCCCTGAAGTGGAGGAGGCAACGAGCTTGCGGAGCATGCCGGCCTCTTCGCGGGACATGGCCGCGAGGTACACGCCACTGCCGGCATAAGGACCCGAGCGCATGGAGAACAGACCGGAATCGGGAACAGCCAGATACCTGCGGGCGAGATCGTTGATGAAGCGGATCTTCAGCCCCGCATCGACGACACTCACGCCCACGGGAAGCGCATCCAGGGCGGCCCGTGTCAGGGCCACAGCCTCGTCGTCCCGCCCCAGCCGTGCGCGCAGCTCAATGGCGCGCTGCACGTGCGGCATGAGCGTCTTCAGCAGGCGGACATGGGTTTCGTCGAATGCTCCCGTGTCGTCGCCGCGGGACACCAATATCGGAGTCGCCTCCGTGAGGCCGGCCATGCCGCCGATCACATGACGACGCTCGTGATGTCGCGCAAAGTCGAAGTAATATTCGCTGCGGAGGAGTTCTGTTTCGGCGACAAGCTCGGCGCCAAGCTTCGCGTTGCCGAGGTGGTGGGCCCGCGCTGTCGCAAAGTCGTAGCGGGCCTTGGCAGCATAGGGGTCTCTGGCGTGGAAATAGGCCGAATAGGCGGTCTCGCTGCCGTCGGCAGGCATCAGCAAGTTGCGAGCCCCTCCGGGACCTCCGATGACCAGCAGGGCGCGCCGGGCATCCATGATCCGGCAAATCCGGTCGCCGACGTCGAACCAACTGCCGTCCCCGGCGCCGGCCTGGTAGATAGCGCCGACGCAATCGGCGAGCTCGCGCTCCGTGTCTTTCACGCTGGGGCAACCTTGAAGGTAGCCGGAAGATGCCAGAGAATTGCAGGCCTTACAACGCATCCTGACCTAGAGGAGGGAGTGCGGCTAAGGCGGCGTTACCCGGGTCCTCCGTTCTTCTTTCAAGTCGAACAACAATCTTGGGCACCTCACCACTTCTGTTGATGTGCGTTCCAATGCCGTAGCGATAGGCTGCCGTCTCATAAGCCCACGCCGGGCGGCCCATAAGCCACCGACGGATCTGTTTCAGGGACGATCACCAGATCAAGCCGTTTACCGCATCCGGCTGATAGCCAGAGGTGACGTGAGGGAGACCTGTCGTCATGGACGCTGCATTCCTCGATTTGAGCGTCCCAACGCGCGACGCGGCCGGACACAAGACGGTCGCGGATGAAGCGGACCTCATTGCAGTCCTGCAAGAGATCGTCGGTCGATCGCACGTTCTGACGAGCCCGGAGGCGACGCGGCGCTTTCGCACCGGCATAAGGTTCGGTTCCGGCCCGGTGGTCGCCGTGGTGCGGCCCGGCTCGCTGGTGGAGCAATGGCGCGTCCTGAAGGCCTCTATCGCGGCGGACAAGATCGTCATCATGCAGTCGGCCAACACCGGGGTCACCGGCGGCTCGACCCCCGACGGGGACGATTACGACCGTGGCGTCGTGCTCATCAACACCATGCGTATCGAGGGCCTGCACTTGATCAACGACGGGACGCAGGTGGTTTGCCTGCCGGGCACGACCCTGTTCCATCTGGAAAAGGCCCTGGACAGGATCGGCCGCGCGCCGCACTCGGTGATCGGCTCGTCGTGCATCGGCGCGTCGGTGTTCGGCGGCGTCTGCAACAATTCCGGCGGCGCCCTGATCCATCGTGGCCCGGCCTTCACCCAGCTCGCTCTGTTCGCGCGGCTGGATGAGGCGGGCAGCCTGCATCTCGTCAATCATCTCGGCATCGCGCTGGGCAATGATCCGGAGACGATCCTCCGGCGGGTCGAGAGCGGCGATTTCACCCCCGCCGACATCGTCAACGACCCCACCCGTGCCGCCTCCGACCATGACTATGCGGACCATGTGCGCGACATCGCGGCGCCAACCCCGTCCCGCTTCAATGCCGATCCGCGTCGCCTGTTCGAGGCCTCCGGCAGCGCCGGCAAGGTGATGCTCATGGCGGTGCGGCTCGACACCTTCCCGAAGGAGAAGGAACAGGTCGTCTTCTACATTGGCTCGAACGACACCGGCGAACTCGAAGGCATCCGCCGCCATATCCTCGGACACTTCAAGAATCTGCCGATCGAAGGCGAGTACATGCACCGGGACTCCTTCAATTGCGCGGAGGTCTATGGCAAGGACACCTTCGTGGTGATCAACACACTCGGCACGGACATGATTCCGCGGCTGTACGCCCTTGAGGCGGCGTTCGACAATATCTGCCGGCGCTTCAGCTTTCTGCCGAAGAACCTCAGCGCCAAGATGCTGCAGGCCCTGAGCCATCTCTTCCCCAAGCATCTGCCTAAGCGAATGACCGACTATCGCGACCGCTTCGAGCACTATCTTCTTCTGAAGATGGGGGACGACGGGATCACGGAGGCGCGCGCCTATCTGAAGTCGATCTTCCCGTCGAAGACCGGCGACTATTTCGAGTGCACGCCCGATGAAGGCGACAAGGCCTTCCTGCACCGCTTTGCCGCTGCCGGCGCGGCGATCCGCTACCGCGCGGTGCACGACCGCGAGGTGGAGGATATCGTGGCGCTCGACATCGCGCTGCGCCGCAACGACGAGAACTGGTTCGAGACGCTACCCGCGGACATCGAGAAGCACCTGATCCGCGAGCTCTATTGCGGCCACTTCTTCTGCCACGTCTTCCACCAGGACTATATCGTGGCAAAGGGCAGCAATTGCGAGGAGATCGAGCACGCCATGTGGAAGCTGCTCGATGAGCGCGGCGCGGAATATCCCGCCGAGCACAATGTGGGGCATCTCTACTTCGCAAAGCCCGCAATGGTCGACCATTTCAAGGCGCTCGATCCCTGCAACACGTTCAATCCGGGGATCGGTCGCACCACCAAATGCGCGCACTGGATGCCGCGCGGACAGGCCGGTGCACCCGGCACCTTCCGGTGCGGCGGCTGACCATTTGAAATACCAAGTACGGCGCACGCCACTCGGCAGGCTCCGGCAAGATCATTGGAGCGAACATGACGACCCGGACCGGTGGCGAGCTCATCCAGGATTTCCTTGAGACTTATGAAATTCCGTTTGTTTTCGGCAATCCCGGAACCACGGAGACGACCTTTCTCGCGGCGGTGGCGGCCTCGAAGGCCACCTATGTGCTGTCGCTGCATGAATCGAGCGCGGTGGGCATCGCCGCCGGCTATGCGCTGATCACCGGCAAGCCGTCCATCGTCAGCCTGCACACCTATCCCGGCCTCGCCAACGGCATGTTCAACATGCGCAACGCGCTCATGTCCGGCGTGCCGCTGCTGGTCATCAACGGGCAGCAGGATTCCCGGTTCCTCATCCACAATCCGGTGCTCGGCGCGCCCAATGTCCAGTTGGCGGAGACCGCCACCAAATATGCCTATGAGGTGACGCGCACGGACGATCTCGCCGTCGCCCTGCAGCGCTGCTACCTGCATGCACGGCTCCAGCCGACCGGTCCCATTTTTCTCTCCATTCCCATGAACTTCATGCTGGAGGAGACCGAGCGTACGACGTTCAAGAAGACGCGCATCATTGAGGATGTGGCGCCACGCGCCATCGGCGAGGTGGCCGCCGCCCTCGCAGCGGTGCCGAGGGGCAAGCTCGCCATTGTCGCCGACTATGCGGTGGGCGCGGCGCACGGCATAGACGCCGTCAGCCGCATCGCCAGCGCGCTCGGCGCCGACATCTATGCCGCGCCCTTCCATGTGCAGGGCACGGTTGATCCGCTGCATCCGAACTTCCGCGGCCAGCTTCCGCCCACCACGAAGGCGATCAACAAGACGCTCGGCCGCTACCACACCATGCTGCTGATCGGCGAGAAGGTGGACAGTTTCACCTATGATGGCCTCCAGGCGCTGCCGCCGGAATTGCAGGTCATCCAGATCGCGCCGGCGGCCAGCCAGCTGGGCTTCGACTTTCCCTGCGACATGGCGGTGCTCGGCGACATCCGCGCGACACTCGATGCGTTGGCGACGGCGCTCGGCGCCGACACGGCGCAAGCCGCCGCGCGGACGGTCGACGAGGCAGCTCTGGACGCGAAATATCCCGCTTCGGGAGCGCACGCGAGCGATGCGCTGATCCTGGCGGTGCTGCGCCATCTCGACCGGTCCACCCACGTCATCACGGAAGGCTCGTCCGAGGACGCCATCGTGCAGGACATGGCGGTGAGCCTTGGCTTCCGGAACGTGCATTTCTCGCCGCGCGGCGGCGGTCTGGGCTGGGCCCTGCCGCTGGGCGTCGGCATCGGCCTAGCGAGCGGCCAGCATGCCGCCTGCTTCGTCGGCGACGGCGGGAGCCTGTTCTCGATCCACGCACTGTGGACGGCGGCGAAGTATTCCATCCCGTCCATCTTCATCTGCTTCGTAAACAACGAATACCGGCTGCTGAAGGACCTGTGGTGCAACGTGATGGGGACGACCATCGCGACCACGCACTTCGTCGGCCTGGACTTCAGCGATCCCGATGTAGACATGCGCAAGATTGCCGAGGGGTTCGGCGCGCGCGTCGAGACGATCGACGCTGTCGAGAGCGTCAGCGACGTGCTCGCCCGCGCGCTGGCGCATCAAGGTCCGAGTTTCCTGATCATCAATCGCGAGCCGTGAGCTAGCGGCGGCGCCTCATCGCCCGCCGCATCCCATCGAAACAGAATTGG
This sequence comes from Xanthobacter sp., assembly GCF_041911315.1. Taxonomy (NCBI): domain Bacteria; kingdom Pseudomonadati; phylum Pseudomonadota; class Alphaproteobacteria; order Hyphomicrobiales; family Xanthobacteraceae; genus Xanthobacter; species Xanthobacter sp. Next base: position 83,257 of record NZ_JAYRPE010000027.1, read on the forward strand.
GAGACATCCGTGTCCGGAGATTTCGAGAAAGAGCTGACGCGGCGCGTGTGGACCGACGATGCGTTCGCCGCGCAGGTGGAGAGCGACCCGGTCGGGGCGCTCAAGTCCATGGGCGTCGCGGTGCCGGCCAGCGTCAAGGTGAAGGTGGTGGTGCAGCGGCGCGACCGGGTCTACTTCACCATCCCGCCCGCCCGCGCACCGCAATCGCCCCCGCCGCCGGCGCCGCTGAACCAGATGGACCTGTGGTCCAGCCAGGGCCTGTTCATCTGGCTCGTGCCCGTGGCCGCCAAATTCAAGCTGCTGGCCCTGCGCAACGCGGCCCGCACCGAGGGAGATCAGCCGTGAGCAATGCCGATTTCGTCGAGAAGAATTACGAGCGCATCGCCACCGATCCCGATTACCGCGCAAAGCTCCTCGCCGACCCGGTCGGGGTGGTCTGCGCCGAGTTCGGCTACACGCCGGGCCCGGATTTCAAGATCGAGATCATCGAGCAAGCGGAGGACACCATCGTCATCATGGTGCCCCCGACGCCCGAAGCCGGTGAGGACATGGAGCAGGCGCTCACCGAGGTGACGGAGCGGGTCTTCGACCTGCTCTTTTCGTCCGGCATCGGCGGCTTCTTCATCCCGGACGACAGGCAGAAATGGGTGGTGCGAGAGATGCGCCTCGCCGCGCAGAAGAAGACGGGGCTCGACATCTCGCAGTTGTAGGGCGCGCCGGCGCGAAGATCAGGCGCGGTGAGCCCGAGTCCGGGGGGGGGGGATGCACATGACGGCCAAGACCGGGAAGCCGGGCTTCTGGGACAATCTCATCGCGCCGAAGGGCGGCCTGTTCGGCGCGCAGCTCGCCGGCTGGACGCCGGGACCCGCCGCGAAGTCGGGGCTGGGCTGCCGCGTCCTCGCAGACCAGATGGTCGAGGTGGCACCCTCCATCGCGCTCGCCGCCGATGTCTATGTGCCCAAGGCACCCGGCCGCTATCCTGCGGTCGTCTGCTTCGCCGCCTATTCCAAGGAGTTACAGGCCGCCGGCGTGCCTGCCGGCAACAACGAGACTGGCAGCCCGCCGGTCTTCACCGACCGCGGCTATGCCCATGTCATCGTCACCCGCCGTGGCATGGGCCGCGCGGGCGGCGCCGACGCCGTCTATCTCAACGACACGGACGTGGAGGACCACGCCAAGGTCATCCAATGGGCGGCGGCCCAGCCCTGGTGCGACGGGCAGGTGGTTCTGTTCGGCACTTCATACTACGGGCTGACCCAGCCGCAGGTGGCGCGGCTGCGCCCGCCGGCGCTGAAGGGCTTCTTCACCAACGAGATGTGCACGGACTTCTTCCGCCACATCGCCATGTTCGGCGGCGCGCCGCAGCCGGATTTCTTCGCGCTCTGGATGGGGGCGAACTTCACGCCCCTGCAGTTCAGGCTGCGCGTGCCGCCGCTGCTGCGCGCGGTGGTGAGCCACATCACCAACTCAGCCCTGAAGCACCTGTGGTGGCCGCAGCTGAAGAAGCGCATGACGCGGATCATGAAGACCTTCCAGCGGGAGGTGCCGGCGCTCCAGACGCGCCGCCTGTTCGCCGCCCTCATGCTCGACGGCAAGACCCGGGCGACGAGCGTGCTGCCGTCCGGTCCGTCCGGCGCGCTGGGGGACATCGAGGTGCCGTTCGTGGTGGTGCAGAATGCCGGGTACCTCAACCTGCACCAGTTCGGCGCCTACGATCTGTTCGAGAATGCCGGCACGCCGAGGAACCGGCGCTGGCTGATCGTCGGCCCGGCGACCTACGACCTGCCGGTCTATGCCTGGCAGCTGGAGGCGCTGGCCTTCTTCGACCATCTCGTCTACGGCGCGTGCAACGGCTATGCCGCGCAGCCGCGGGTGCGATACTGGATCGAGGGGGCGAAGGACTATCGCAGCGCTTCCGACTGGCCGCTGCCCGGCAGCACGGCACTGCGCCTTTACCCCGCCTCCAATGGCCCCGACGCTGCAACCCATCGCCTCGACAGCGCGCCGGGCGAAGGCGGGGCGAACCGATGGGCGGCGGTGCCCCTCGGCGCCATCGTGACGGCGGGTTTCGACGAGGTGGAGACCCAGCGCCTCACCTTCGAGCTGCCGATAGAGGAGGAGATGGAGCTGACCGGCCCGGTGACGCTGAGCCTCTCCTTCAGCTCCAACGAGATCGACTCCCACGTGGTGGCCCGCACCGGCATCGTCTCGGCAGACGGCGGCTACCAGATCCTCTCCATCGGGACGATCCGCCCTGCCTGCCGCAGGATCGACGCGGCGCGTTCCACTGCGACCGAGATCGCCATCGACATCGATGCGCCCGAGCCGCTCACCCCCGGCGTCCCGGTGACGCTGCGCTTCAGCCTCACGCCGCAGCCCTTGGTGCTGAAGCCAGGCGAGCGGCTGCGCCTCGACATCGCCAGCCGCACCGATCTCCTGCGCAGCGACGTCAGCCACGGGCACGCGCAGTTCGACATGCAGGTGCCGCCCTATTACGCGCGCAACACCCTCCATTACGGACATGACACCTACATCGAACTCGCCCGGGCCGGCGAGTGCAGGAGCGATCTTTATGTCTGAAGCGACCCCCGCGCTCGTATCCACCGCGTTGAGCGGGTACGAACTGCTGGCCGACCCCCAGCTCAACAAGGGCACGGCCTTCTCCGAGGAAGAGCGCGACGCGTTCCATCTGCACGGATTGCTGCCGCCGCATGTCTCCACCCTCGACGAGCAGATCTCCCGCGCCCTGCAGTCGCTGCGCCAGTTCGAGACCGATCTCGAACGCTATGCCTTCCTGCGCGAGTTGCAGGACATCAACGAAACCCTTTTCTACGCGACGCTGGTCGGGAACCTGGAAGAGCTGCTGCCCATCGTCTACACGCCGACCGTCGGCGCCGGCTGCCAGCAGTTCAGCCGCCTCTATCACAAGCCGCGCGGCCTGTTTCTCAGCATTCCGCATCAGTCAAGGCTCGACCAGATCTTCGCGCAGCCGCGCTTCGACGCGGTGGAGGCGATCGTCGTGACCGATGGCGAGCGCATCCTGGGGCTGGGAGACCAGGGGGCGGGCGGCATGGGCATCCCCATCGGCAAGCTCGCGCTCTATTCTGGCTGCGGCGGCCTGCATCCGGCGACCACCCTGCCGATCCTGCTCGATGTGGGAACGGACAATGCCGACTGCCTCGCCGATCCGCTCTATGTGGGCTGGCGCCACGAGCGGGTGCGAGGCCAGGCGTATGACGACTTCATCGAGGCCTTCGTCTGTGCCGTCATCCGGCGCTGGCCCAAGGTCCTCCTGCAATGGGAGGATTTCGCCAAGGGCAATGCGACGCGCCTGCTGGAGCGCTATCGCGACCGGCTCTGCACTTTCAACGATGATGTCCAGGGCACGGCGGCGGTGGCGACCGGCACCTTGCTGGCGGCCATCAACGTCACCGGCGTGCCACTGACCGAGCAGCGGGTGGCAGTGTTCGGCGCCGGCTCGGCCGGCTGCGGGATTGCAGGCCTGATCCGCACGTCCATGTGCGATGCCGGCCTGTCGGACAGCGAGGCGGCACGACGCTTCTTCATGATCGATCGTGATGGGCTGCTGATGGACGGTATGCCCGGTCTTGCACCCTTCCAGACCCCCTTCGTGCAGAGCAGACGGGCCATCGAAGGCTGGACGCTCGACCATCCCGACACGATTGCGCTCCTCGACGTGGTGCGCAATGCACGGCCGACCGTGCTGATCGGCGTCTCCGGCCAGGCGGGCGCCTTCGGTGAACCGGTGGTCCGCGCCATGGCCGCGTGCAACCCGCGGCCGGTCATCTTTCCCCTGTCGAACCCCACCTCGCGCGCGGAAGCGACGCCGGCGGATATCGAGGCCTGGACCGATGGGCGGGCTCTGGTGGGCGTCGGCAGCCCGTTTCCCCCGCTCCCGCGCGACGGCACCCGCTTCAAGGTGGACCAGACCAACAATTCCTACATTTTTCCGGGAGTTGGCCTCGGCGTTCTGGCGGTCGGCGCGAGCCGCGTAACGGATGGCATGTTCATGGCGGCAGCGAAGGCGCTGGCAAATGCGTCGCCGGCGAGCCGCAACCCGAAGCACAATCTCCTGCCTCCGGTGAGCGCCCTGCGCGAGGTCGCGGCCAAGGTCGCCCTCGCGGTCGCGATGCAGGCGCACCGGGAAGGCGCCGCACCCGACGTCCCGGTCGATGAGATCCAGCAACGCATCCGCGCCAAGGTCTGGACGCCGCGTTACGTCCCGCTCACTGCACAGGGGACGTGCCCCCGGCACCCGCGCCGCGTGCGTCGGCGCATGGCCTCAGTTATGCGCAGACCGAGTCGAGCCTCCTGACGAAGCCGTCCGAGATGGCGCGGATCGTTGCCGGGGCGGCGAACTCTTCCACATAGACGATGTTGGCGACCAGCGTGCCGTCGTAGACCGACACGGAGACATTCGGGAATTTCTTCATCCAGCCCAAGGCATACTCGAATCCGGTCACGGCCAAATGCTCGACCGGCCAGTGGAACTGCACCGTCTGGATATCGGAAACATTGATGGCGACCGGCGCCTGCTGTGGGCTGCCGAATGCCCTGGGATAATTGATGTAGTCGTGAAAAATGCTGCCGTTGGCCAGTCCCTGATGGACATCGTCAAAGATGAAGCGGGCGATCTCGATCATCGGCCGGTCGAGGTCGGGGACGGGCGTGATGTGCCCGGTGATGGCGGTGAAGACCAGTTCGGGGGAAACGTGGGGCTCGAGCCGCCGGCGCATGTCCACCGATGATCGCATGAGAATCTGACGCGGGTGTCCGTCCGCGATATCACCTATGGCGAGCGCGAACGCGGCCAGCAGCAGCGCGTGCACCGAAGAGCCGGTGGCATGGCTCGCCGCCTTGATCCGATGCATCGCATCCGCCCCGATCACGACGCGTTCGAGCCGATGGGTCACGGGGCCGCCATCATGGGGCGCGGCCATGGGAATCTCGGCGAACACTCCGGAATAGGAAGACGGCGGCGCATTCGTTCCAAGCGCCGCCAGGCTGCGGCTCACAGCTTCATCGACCGGGGTCGGGAACGGCTGCACGCCGAGGGCCGGGGCCTCGCTGCGCACGACGCAATCGCACATGTGGGCGAGACAGGAATGCAGCTCGATCAGCGAGATTGCGTCCGTGATCGCATGGGATGTGAGCATGAAGACATCGAGCGCGTCATCGGCGGCGATGACGTGGATGGCATAGAGCGTCTTCGAAGTATCGAGGTCGGCGTTCAGCAGCTGGGCGTAGAGGGGCTCGGCGGAGCAGCTATCGGCGGGCAGCCAGGCCTCGATCGCCGATCGGTCATCGGACCGCTCCACGAAATACCCGTCCTCGACCACCGAGCGCAGGATTCCATACCGCGCTTCGAGATGCGCGACGGCCGCCTCGAACTGCGCCCTGCCGATCGTTCCGGAGATGCTGCTGCGGCTGACGACGATCATGCGTGTGGCAATGTAGATCAATTCCGTGGGCGAAGCTTCCCGATACATGCGCGAGACCGGCCGACTCTGTCCGTCCGGCGTTGCTTCACTGAGTTCCTTGTGCATGTGGCGTTCCTTAACTTGGCCAGATCGGAACATGCAGGATGTAGGAGGCCGCCGCTCGGGCGATCGGCGCTCGCTGGCCATCCGCCCCCCCCTGCGCTACCCGGCGAGCCGCGCGATCTCTCCAACGACACGCACGCGCACGCGGCGCGCATTGCCGGGGAGATAGGCGATCGGAATGTCCTCCACGTCGAGCGTCTGCACGGTGCCCGCCTCAGCGCCGGCTTCAATCGCCCGCCGCGTCGCCTCCCGCCGCGCTTCATCGAGCGCCGCGTCGCGCTCGACACCGGAGAAGATGCGGTCCACCTCGCCGCTCACCTGCGCAATGGCGGCGCCCACCGCATTGGCCACGGCATGGTGCTCGATGCGCACCACCTCCGAGACCCCCTCCATGTGATCGGGCACCAGAAAGCTCCCGCCGCCCACCGCGATGAGGGGTATAGGCGCGGCATCGGTCTTCATGCGGTCCACCACCTCCGCAACCATGTGTTCCATGTGTCGGAGGCTGTCGGCCACCAGGGGGCGGGGCAGCCTGCCCACGAGGCCCGGCTCTCCCAGCGCGATCCGTCCGGCCGCGACCGCGATGTCCGTGGCGGTCAGCGTATCGCCGCCGAAGCACAGCGCCTTTTCCGGCAGCCGGAAGCCGACGCTACCCGGACCGATCCGGCGCCCGTCATCGGCGATCTCCGTGCCGCCGCCGAGGCCGATGGAGATCAGGTCCGGCATGCGAAACAGCGTGCGCACCCCGCCGATCTCGACCATCGCATTGGCCTGGCGCGGAAACCCACCCTTGAGGCAGCCCACGTCGGTGGTCGTGCCGCCCACATCCACCACCAGCGCGTCGGTCAGGCCCGAAAGGAAGGCGGCGCCGCGCATGCTGTTGGTGGGACCGGAGGCGAAACAATAGACGGGATGGCGCTCGGCAACCGCCCCCTGCATGATGGTGCCGTCATTCTGCGTGAGATAAAGCGGCGCCGTGATGCCGCTCTCGCGCAGCGCCCGCACGAAGGCGGCGGTGGTGCGCTGGGCAAGCCCCTGCAGCCCGGCATTCAGCAGCGCCGCATTCTCCCGTTCGAGCAGGCCGATCCGCCCGATCTCGTGGGAGAGCGTGATGCGCGCCGCGGGCATCACCTCCCGCACGATTTCCGCGGCCTCGCGCTCGCAGGCATCGGTGAGCGGCGAGAACACGCTGGTGATGGCGACCGAGCTGATGCTGCTCTCCGCGATGCGCTGCGCCTCGCGCCGCACGGCCGCGCGATCCAGCGGCACCAGGGTCCGCCCGTCATATTCGTGACCGCCCGCCACCATGTGGATGCTGCCCCGCATGGCTGCCGCAAGGTCCTTCGGCCAGCCGATGAAGGGCGGCAGGCCGGCATTGGCGGGCAGGCCGATGCGCAGAGCAGCGACCCGGTCCAGATGGCGGCGCTCCACCACGGCATTGGTGAAATGCGTGGTGCCGATCATCACCGCTTCGATCCGCCCCAGGGCCGGATGGCCTGCAGCCGCGGCCACCAGATCGACCAGTGCCTGGCGCACGCCGTCCGCGACATCGACGGTGGTCGGTCGCTTCAGCGCGGCGAGCACCTTGCCGCCTTCGAGCAGGACGGCATCGGTATTGGTCCCGCCGACGTCTATTCCGATGCGGCTCATGCCGGCTCCTCCCCGAAGACGCTGCGAAATTCCACGTCGTGGCCGAAGGCGCGCGGGCCGACATGGCGCAGCCCCTCGGCGCTGCGGTGGATCGGTTGCGACGGCAGGGCGATGACCGTCACCCTCTGGCCGTAGCGCAGGCTCTCCGTGCCGATGGCCTCGCCCGAGATGGTGTCAAGCACGCAGATCAGGTCGGGCGTTGTGACGATCACCGCGCCGTCGCGCCGCCCGATGGTGAACTCGTTCTGGAAGGCGATGTCGAAGGAGGCGCCGGCATCCTCGCCGAGGCCCGCGAGGATGAGGGAGCCGCGCAGGAACCCCTCGGTGGTGCGGCGCTGCACATCCGTCACCTTGCCGGTGAAGAGCCGCTTCCCGCCGGCGGCGGCCACGGTCGCCTCGACCGGATCCTCATGCGCCGCCTTCGCGCCGCGCACCTCGCGCCCCAAAGCGATGGCGTGCGACAGGCTGCGCAGGACCGCGTGACGCTTCACCTCCGCGCCGGTGCGCGGGGCTTGGCAGGTGGTGGCGACCGAACCGTATTCCGTGCAGACCTTGCGCCGCACGCGCTCCATCTCATGCCAGCCGGACGCGGTGGGGATGATGACGTCATTGTCGCGGATGTCGGAAACGACGTGCGGGACCATCTGCAGCCCGGCAATCGAGAAGGTCTGCATCTGGGCCTCGGGGTAGGCCCGCCCCATGGCGTCCGCATCCACCACCGGCAGGCCCGATGCCGCGGCGACGAGGAGCGGCTGGAACGCGTTGCAGCCGCCGATCTCCACCGTCATCACGGCGCGGAACGGCCGGCCGAGGAAAGCCTCCATGACCCGCACCGGCTTCAAGGCGAAGGCGGCATCGGTCATCCGTTCCTGGAACACCAGCGGAGCGCCCATGGTCGAGACCACGGCCACGACATCGTCGTCGGCCAGTTCGTCGGGATCGAGAAGGGCAATCCGGCCGCCGTCCTCATAGAATTGCCGGGCGACGAGGTGGGAGGCATAGGGCGATCCGCCGCCTCCGGTCCCGAGAATCCAGGCGCCGATGGCCAGCAGGTCAAGCTCTTCCGCATCGAGGAGGCGAGGCATCGCAGGTCCTTCAGCTGTGAAGCGGGCGGTTGTTTCGCCCGCCGTGGCCATTGGGGGATGGTTTCACGCGACGGGCGGTCACCGCTCCGTCCCGATCCGCTGGAGATAGGGCACGAGCGCCTGCCAGTCCGCATCCTCCACCTGGGCGGCAAGGTAGCCGTCCGGACGGACCAGCGACAGGATTCCCCCGCCGTCTGATCTCAGTGCCGCCGCGGCCACGAGCCGGGGAAAGCGTGCGGCGAGTTCGGCTGCGCCAGCACCACCGCAGGCGGTGAACAGCGGCGTGTCGCCCACGCCGAACGGCACCTCCCCCGCTACCGGCCGCACCCGCGCGCCGGCCTTCGCTTCGCCTTGGCAGGGTCCGTTGAGCGGGCTGTCCGGATAGCCGATGGAGACTTCCGCCATCAGCCCCGTGATGGCCCGCTGCACCGGCGACAGCCCCATCAGGATATGGGCGACGAAGTCGCGCACATGCTGCAGCGTGTGGTCGGCCAGCGTACCGATCCGGGTCATGCGCCCGGAGGCCGCGATCACCCGTGCGCCGACCGGGCGGCGTTCCAGATCATAGCTTTCCAGCAGCGCCGGCGCGCTGGCGAGGCCGCGGATCACAAGAGCCAGCTTCCACGCCAGATTGATGGCGTCCTGCATGCCGGTGTTCATGCCCTGCCCGCCAGCCGGGCTGTGGATGTGAGCCGCATCGCCGGCGAGGAAGACCCGCCCGGACCGATAGTTCTCCACCTGCCGCTCGTTGATGCGGAAGGCGCTGACCCATTCCGTGCCAGTGAGTGTGATGCCCCCGGGGCCACGGGCGTCGATCATCTTCTGGAACGCCTCCTGGTCCAGCGCGACGGGCGGCGTTGCGGTCGAGGGGCCGAGGCTGGTGATGATGCGCGCGCGGTCGGGCGCCATGGGGAAGAACAGCAGCGGTCCGCCCTCATGCCAGAAGATGGCCATCTGCGAGGAGGGAAAGGGATATCCGCTCAGGTGAAAGTCACCCTGCGTCCAGTCGAGGCCGAGGGTATCGCCCAGGAAGTCGAGGCCGAGGTGATGGCGCACGACGCTGTGCGCGCCGTCGCAGGCCACCAGATAGGCATATGGCTCGGTGCGCTCCGTGCCGTCGGGCTCCCTCATGCGGGCGGAGAGGCCATCCTCGTCCTGCTCGAAACCGAGGAGCTCGACGCCGAGGTCGGGCGTGACGCCGTGAGCTGCGAGGTGACGCCGCAACACGGCTTCGGTGTCGTACTGCGGCACCATCAGCGCAAACGGATAGGGTGAAGGAATCTGGTCGAGCGACAGCGAGGCCACCGGACGGCCACCCGACAGGATGTTGGCAACGGTGACCTTGTTGCCCATGGCGATGATGTCCGCCGCCGCCCCGGAGCGGTCGAGCAGTTCCAGCGTTCGTGGCCACACCGCGACGGCCCGGGACGTGTGGGTCGCCTCGGGGACCTTGTCGATGATCCGTACCGGGACGCCGTATCGGGCCAGTTCCAGGGCCATTGTCAGGCCGACCGGCCCCGCGCCGGCGATGAGCACCGGATCCTTCATCCTGTCCTCCCCCTGATGTTGTGCTTCGGCCCGCCTAGCGGGGCGAACCTCGATCTTGCGTCGATGGTGGCTGCGCGGCGGCGCATTATTCCGTGGGCTGATCGTTCCTGTTGACGGGCGGCCCCAGGAATTCCACGTGCCATTTCAGCCCGAAGGCATTGAGCGCGGCCTGGTCGGGGATGCCATCGTGCATCACGCCGGCCAGCTCGGTGAAGAAGGCTGCCGCATCAAGCGCCGGAGCCATGAGGATGTACTGGCGCGCGGGCTTGTCGGTCACGTTGCAGAAGCCGTGCTCGACCCCACCGGGAATGCTCACCACGTCACCGGCCTCGGCATAGAAGCGCTGGCCGTCCGCCTCATAGAGATACCGGCCCTCGATGACGCGGAAGATCTCCGCCTCGCGGTGGCGATGCCGGGGCGGACCCGCGCCGGGGGCATTGATGGTCTCGATGAAGCAGAACTCGCCCGAACTCGCCGCCGGCGGCATGCGCACGAACAGGTCGAGCCCGATGGCGGGGATCTTGATGGGCGCTTCGGTTCCTTTCGAATGCAGGAACGAGATGGGCATGGGAGCCTCCGTGAGACCGCAGGTGATGGGATGATATCGATTTGATCCTAGTTTTCTTCCTCGAACAGCCAGATCTCGGCGGTGGGCTGGGGCAGGCCGCCGGTGCCTTCGCGCAGTCCGAGGAAGGCGGGGATGCGCCGCTGCTGCTCCGGCGTGAGAGACGCGATGAGAGGCTTCAGCGCGGCTGTCACGGTCTTGAGGTCCCGCGCCCGCAGCGCCTCGGCATCGGCGATGCGGTCCAGGATCTCGACGAAATCAGCCGGCGGAGGCGCCTTTGCCCGCTCGGCCCGGCGCTCGGCGGACAGCTTCGCCACCGCGCGGATGGCGGCCTCCACCGGCGGCCAGAGCTTCTGCTGTTCGGGACTGAGGGTCATCACCGTCTTCAGCGCGAGAAGGCGCGCCTCGAGCACGGCCTGGGCATCCGCCGCGCTGTAGAGTTCCACGACGGGCGGCGCCGGCGGCGCGCCGGCCGGCGGTGCCGTCTGGGCCTGCGCTGCGGGCATGGCGATGAGAAGAGCGCCCGTCAGGGCGGCCACAAGAGTGCAGTTCATGGTCAGGATCTTCCGTGTCGCTGGATTTGAGAGGAGACGGCCGTTGCCGTCACTGCCATCCGCCACCGGGCAGCCGACCGTGATAGGGGGTGTCGCGGCAGTGGCCCCACGGCCCGTGCCAGTAGCCCGGAGGGCAGCCATTGCCGAAGTAGCCGTAGGCGGGGGGCAGGTCGTAGACCCACCCGCCGCCCGGCACGCGGCCGGTATAGGGGGTGTCACGACAATGCCCCCACGGCCCACGCCACCAGCCCGGACCGCAACCTTGGGCGATGGGGGTCACGACGGCGGACTCTGGCACGGGAGGGCGCGCCAGAGGCATCGCCGAGGCCGGCAGCACCGCCAGCGTACCGAGCCACAGGCCGGAAATCAGTCCGAAGGTGTTTCGCATGGGATCACTCGCAGTGAGACGTCCCGGGCCTCGAAGATCGCAGCCCGCACCAAGGGGCCCCTTTGCGGACCCGGTGCCAGGGAATTATCTCCACCGCGCTCACGGCGCATCGACAGAACTGGTGATGCGCCCTGTCGTCTCCCGGCGCTCCGTCATCAAAACAGCCGCGACCATCGGCACCACCGGGGGCCGAGGCCGAACAGATCAAGCTAGGCTCAGGACTCATTGATCAGAGCCAGAAGATGACGACAGCTGCGATGCAGATGGCAGAGAAGAAGGTGTGAGCGCAACGGTCGTAGCGTGTGGCGATGCGGCGCCAGTCCTTGAGCTTGGCGAACAGGTTCTCGAC
>NZ_JAYRPE010000028.1:0-23448 GCF_041911315.1 Xanthobacter sp.
CCTCCACGAGGGCCCGGAAGCGGGCGCCGGCAGGCGCGGCGGGGCGATCGGATGCGACGAGATAGGGCATGTGTCTCTCCTTCAGGCCGCGCGGACGGCGGCGCGACCGCGCGCTTCCAGCGGCACGAACACCTGGTGCTCCGGCCCCACATAATTGGCCGATGGGCGGATGATCTTGTTGTCGGCGCGCTGCTCTAGAATGTGCGCGCTCCAACCCGACGTGCGGGCGATGACGAAGAGCGGCGTGAACAGCGCCGTTGGTATTCCCATCATGTGATAGGAGACCGCGCTGAACCAATCGAGATTGGCGAACATCTTCTTGGTCTCGCCCATCACCTGCTCGATGCGGCTGGCGATGTCGAACATGCGGAGCGCGCCCGCCTCGATGGACAGCCGCCGCGCCACCTCCCGGATGACCACGTTGCGCGGGTCGGCCACGGTGTAGACCGGGTGGCCGAAGCCGATCACCACTTCCTTGGCGGCGATCCGGCGGCGGATGTCCGCTTCCGCCTCATCCGGGTCTGCGTAGCGCTTCTGGATTTCGAAAGCGACCTCATTGGCGCCGCCGTGCTTCGGCCCGCGCAGGGCGCCGATGGCGCCGGTGATGGCCGAGTAGACGTCGGCTCCGGTCCCGGCGATGGAGCGGGCGGTGAAGGTGGAGGCGTTGAACTCGTGCTCGGCATAGAGGATCAGCGAGGTGTGCATGGCCCGCACATGGCTCGCGCTCGGCGCCCGGCCGTGCAGCAGGTGGAGGAAATGGCCGCCGATGGTGTCGTCGTCGGTTTCCACCTCGATGCGCCGCCCATTCTGCGAGAAGTGGAACCAGTAGAGCAGCATGGAGCCGAGGGAGGCCAACAGCCGGTCGGCGATGTCCCGCGCGCCTGCCGGGTTGTGGTCCGCCGCCTCCGGCAACACGCAGCCGAGCGCCGAGACGCCGGAGCGCATCACGTCCATGGGGTGGGCTGCGGCTGGCAATTGCTCCAGCGTCCGGCGCACGGCCTCGGGCAGGCCGCGCAGACGCTTGAGCTTGGCCTGATAGGCGGAAAGCTCGGCGGCGGTGGGCAGGGCGCCATGGACGAGAAGATGGGCGATCTCCTCGAAGGTGCAGGTCTCCGCCACGTCGAGGATGTCGTAGCCGCGATAGTGCAGGTCGTTGCCCGTGCGGCCGACCGTGCATAGGGCGGTGTTGCCGGCCACCACGCCGGAGAGCGCCACGGACTTCTTGGGTGCGGGCTTCCCCGCGTTTGTCTGTTGCTCGGACATGGGGGCCTCCTCAGCCGGAAATCACTGTGAGCTCGGGCGCCGACCTGACGCGCCAGTCGAAGATGCCGGCGGCGCGCACCGCGCCCAGCAGCGCCGGGTCCACCTGGAAGGTGAGGCCGCTGAGGTCATCCGCCTTGAGCCGGGTCAGGCGCTCCACCGTGCCGAGGAAGCGATCCTGCTCAGACGGGGAGACCACGCCCTCCGCGAGCGCGCGGAACTTGGCGATGTACTCACGCCGGCCGAACGGGCGCGCGCCGAGGGGGTGTGCATCGGCAATCGCCAGTTCGTCCGCGATCACGCGGCCATCCTTGAGCGTCACCACCACACGGCCGCCGAAGGCCTTCTCCTTCGGATCGCGGCTGTGGTAGCGGCGCGTCCATTCCGGGTCCTCGACGGTGGTGATCGTGTGCCAGAGGTCCACCGTGGACGGGCGCGAAGCCCGTTCCGGCGCATAGGAACGCGCGTGGTGCCAGGCGCCGTCCTCCAGCGCCACGGCGAAGATGTACATGATGGAATGGTCGAGGGTTTCCCGGCTGGCCTTCGGATCCATCTTCTGCGGGTCGCCCGCGCCGGTGCCGATCACATAATGGGTGTGATGGGAGGTGTGGATGACGATGGAGGCCACCTGAGAGAGGTCGCCGATTTTCGGCCCCATCCGGCGGGCGAGGTCGATCAGGGCCTGGCTCTGATATTCCGCCGAGTGCTCCTTGGTGTAGGTGTCGAGGATGGCGCGCTTGGGCTCGCCCTTCTCCGGCAGCGGCACCACATATTCTGCTTTCGGGCCGCCGAGCAGGTAGGCGATGAAGCCGTCCTCTCCCTCCCAGGCCGGGGAGGGGGCGCCTTCGCCGCGCATCACCCGGTCCACCGCCTCCACAGCCATCTTGCCGGCGAAGGCAGGCGCATAGGCTTTCCAGCTGGAAATCTCGCCCTTGCGCGACTGGCGGGTGGTGGTGGTGACGTGGAGAGCCTGCTGCACCGCCTGGTAGACGGTCTCCGTCGGCAGGCCCAGCGCGGCGCCGATGCCGGCGGCGGCGGAGGGGCCGAGATGGGCGATGTGGTCGATCTTGTGCTCGTGCAGGCAGATGCCTTTCACAAGGTCGACCTGGATCTCGTAGCCGGTGGCGATGCCGCGCACCAGCGCCGCGCCATCGAGCCCGCAATGCTGCGCCACCGCCAGAATGGGCGGGATGTTGTCGCCGGGATGGGAATAGTCGGCGGCGAGAAACGTATCGTGAAAATCAAGCTCGCGGACGGCGACCCCATTGGCCCAGGCCGCCCATTCCGGCGACACACGCCGATGCGCGGAGAGGCCGAACACGGTTGCGCCGGGCTGGAAGGGATGGGCCAGCGCCTGCGCCCGGGCGCTCGCCACCGGGCGGCGCGTGAGAGAGGCCGCCGCCACGGCTGCATTGTCGATGATGCGGTTGCCGATCATCTCCGCGACGTCATCTCCCACCGGCACGGGATCGGTGGCGACTTCGGCGATCTTCCACGCGAGCTGGTCGGCGCGGGAGAGCGGTTCGGCGGACTTGTAGGTGCGTACGGTGTGCGACTTCACGATGCGTGATCCTCGGACGAAGCTGAAGGGGATGGCACGGGCACGGGCCGGCCGTCGGCATTGACCGCGACCATCTCGAAGGCGCCCCGCACGGCGAGGCGGCGGGCGCCGGACAGGAGGGCTTCGGCGGTCATGTCCACCTCGACGGTCATGGAGGTGCGACCGACACGCGTGACGCGGGCGGACAGCTCGATGATCTCACCGACGCGGACCGGAACGTGGAACTCGGTCTTCTCCGCGCTCGCCATCACCACGGGCGTGCGGGCGCGGCGGGTGGCGGCAACAAAGGCCGCCTTCCCCATGAGTGACAGCGCATTGCCTCCGAACAGGGTGCCGTAGTGGTTGGCCTGGTCGGGGAAGACCATCTCGATGAAGGAGGTTTCGGCGGGGCCGGGGGCTGCCCCCGCGAACTCCTCGGGCGGGGGCGCGGCAATGGCGGGGGCGGCCATCTCAGGCGCCTTCGCGCGGAGCGGCTTCGGGCCGTGTGACTTCGCGCACCAGCGGGATCATCTGATCGCCCCAGCTGCCGGCGCCGTCATGGTGACGAGAGACCCGCACCAGCTCCACCGAGACGCCGGCGGAGACAGCCCGCTGGATCGCGTCGTTCACCCGGTGGACGGCATCCGCGACGCGGTTGATGGCTCGGTCCCTGTCCGACAGGTCAGGCGGAGCGACGGGCTTGAATTCGGCATTCATTGGGACGGCTCCTGTGGAGGACGGGCGGTTGTCTCCTGCCGGGACAACACGGGTCGCTAGGGAACGACGGGGCGGGGATCGAGCCGCCGGAGCGATTGAAATGGCTCGGAGGTCACGCCGGCGGCTCACCCCTTTCCCCACTCTTCCGCACCTGAGGTGGGAGGCGTGGAGACAGGACGTTGCAGGCGCTTATTCGGCTGCCGCGAACTGGTTCATGGTGTTGGCGTGTCCCCCGGCCTTCAGGGCCCGCTCGCCGGCGACCATTTCCTTGAAGGTGTCCCCGAGATCGGACCCGACCTCGTGCTGGTGCTTCACCGCCGAGATGCCGCGCCGGATTTCCTCGCGCTGGACGCGGTTCACATACGCCTTCATGCGGTCCGGACCGAAATAGCCGTGGCTGAGTTCGTCGGTTGCAAGGGCGGTGAGGTGGAAGGTCGGCAGGGTAATGAGATTGTGGAACACGCCGGCCCGTGCCGCGATATCCGCCTGGAAGCGGGCGAGCCGGGCATCGGCCTCCCGTCCAAGCTCGTCGTCATCGAGCTTGGCGGACATCAGGAGCGTTCCGTCGGGATAGGCGTCGGCGGCAATACGGCCTTCCGCGATCCACTCGGTGCGGACCTGGCGGCGGATATTCAGCGTCCAGTTGAAGGACGGCGAATTGTTGTAGGTCAGCTTGGCGTTCGGGACGACTTGGCGGATCTCCGCCACCATGCCGGCAATCTCGTCCACGTTCGGGGTGTCAGTCTCGATCCAGAGGAGGTCGACGCCGCCTTCGGTGAGGGCGGCAATGCAGTCCTCTATGACGCGGGCGCGTCCCGAGCCGTCCTTGAAGGCGAATAGTCCGTTGGCGAGGCGCACGGGACGCACCAGCTCGCCGTTGAGCACGAGGCCCAGTTCGCCCTCGTGCAGCGGCTTCTCCAGCGTGACAGGCTCCACCTTCAGCCACTTGGTGTATTCGCTTGCGAGGTCGCCGGGTCTCTGGCTCACAGGGATCTTCTGGGTGAGGCCGGCGCCCAGGCTGTCGGTGCGGGCGACGATGACACCGTCATCGACTCCGAGTTCCTCGAAGGCGAGCCGCACGGCGCGCAGCTTCTCGATGAAATCTTCACGCGGCACCGTCACCTTTCCGTCCTGGTGGCCGCACTGCTTGGCGTCGGAGACCTGGTTCTCGATCTGGATGCAGCAGGCGCCAGCCTTGATGAGTTCCTTGGCCAGCAGGTAGGTGGCGTGCTCGTTGCCGAAGCCGGCGTCGATGTCCGCGATGATCGGCACCACATGGGTCTCGAAGCCGTCGATGGCGGCGATCGCCTCCCGTTCGGCAGCCCGATCGCCTTTCGCACGCGCGGCCTTCAGCGCCTTGAAGAGGTCGTTGATCGCCACCTCGTCGGCCTGGCGCAGGGAGACGTAGATCTCCTCGATCAGATCCGCCACGGCGGTCTTTTCGTGCATGGACTGGTCGGGCAGATGGCCGAAGCGGTTGCGCAGGCCCGCCACCATCCAGCCCGAGAGGTAGACATAGGCGCCACGCGCGGTGCCATTGAGCCGCTTGACCGACTTGACCATCTGCTGCGCATGGAAGCCCGACCAGCAGCCCAGCGACTGGGTGAAGCGCGATGGGTCGGCATCATAGGCCGCCATATCCGCCCGCATCACCTTGGCCATGGCGCGGGCGATGTCGAGATGGGTGTCGAACGTGTTCTGCAGGCGGAGCTGGATGATGTCATCGACGCTCACGCCGCCCGGTGCCGTTCCGTCGGGAAACCGTGCATTCAGCTCGGTGGCGAGTTCGGCATAGCTTCTCGACGTCCCCATGGGTGTCTCCCTCTTCGCGTTTCGGCATCCGTCCGTCGGTCGCGAATTTTCTTGCGACCGGATCGTTTCCTCACAATATTTGCCGCCAGATCAGTGCGGAATGACTGAAAATGCGTGGATTTGCGAGGCCTTACGGTCAGGTTTGCGAAGTTTGCGAATTGGGGCGAAGCTGATGAGGAAGACCTTTGTCGGCGTGCGGCTCAAGCGGCTGCGGGAAGAGCGGGGACTGACCCAGCTGGCGCTCGCCCAGGCCCTCGGGCTCTCTGCGAGCTACCTCAACCAGCTGGAGAAGAACCAGCGTCCGCTCACGGTGCCGGTGCTGCTGAAGATCAACGAGATCTTCGGCGTGGACGTCCAGCTCTTCTCCGAGGGAGAGGAGGGGCGCCTCGTGGCAGACCTGCGCGAAGTCTTCACGGATCCGCTCACGAGCGAGCATGTGAGCCTTGCCGAACTGAAGGAAGTGGCCTCCGCCATGCCGGCTCTGGGCCGCGCGGTGGTCGCGCTCAATCGACGCCTGCGGCATGCGGTGGAGCGGGCGGATGCCATGGCCGGTGAGCTGGGGCTCGGCTCAGGGGGCATGGCGATGCCGGCGGCTCTTATGCCTTATGAGCAGGTGCGTGATTTCTTCTACGCCCGTCACAATTATTTCGCCGAGCTGGACGACGCGGCCGAACGACTGGCGCAGGCGAGACAGCTCATCCCCGGCGACATGGCCGAGGGCCTCGCGCGGTATATGGACATGCGTCATGGCGTGCGGATCGAGCGCGCCGAAGACAAGGCGGCACAGCGCCGCTTTCTGCCCGGTGAACGGGTCCTGCGCCTATCCCGCCGGCTCGACGATGGTCAGCGGGCGTTCCAGATCGCCACCCAGCTTGCTTTCCTGGAGCAGGGCGCGCTGATTGAACGCCTTGCCGAAGAGGCATCGGCGGGCGTGAAGGAAACCCGAGCGCTCACACGGATCGGCCTTGCCAATTACTTCGCCGGTGCATTGCTGATGCCGTACCGCGTCTTCGTCGCCGCGGCGGAGCAGGAGCGTTATGACATCGAGCGTCTCGGCGCACGCTTCGGCGTCGGCTTCGAGACGATCTGCCATCGTCTTAGTTCGCTGCAGCGCCCGGGAGCGACGGGCGTGCCCTTCTTCTTCATTCGGGTGGATCGGGCGGGAAATATTTCGAAGCGGCAGTCGGCGACCGATTTCCATTTCTCCCGGGTGGGTGGCACCTGCCCGTTGTGGAACGTCTACGAGGCATTCGCCCAACCCGGAAGGATTCTCACCCAGCTGGCGCAGATGCCCGACGGGCGCACCTATCTGTGGATCGCTCGTACGGTGCATCACTCCGCCGGCGGCTATGGTGATCCGGGGAAGACCTTCGCCATCGGCCTCGGATGCGACATCCGCCACGCCGGACGGCTGGTTTACTCCAAAGGCCTCGCTCTGGATGATCCCAGCGCGGCCATTCCCATCGGTGCAGGATGCAAGGTGTGCGAGCGGCCGTCATGCCCGCAGCGTGCCTTCCCGCTGATCGGCCGCCTTCTGACGGTGGATGAGAATAGGAGTGTCTTCACGCCCTACTCCGAGGGGTGACAGGGCGAGGGATATTCTGACCTCCAGCACCCGATC
This sequence comes from Xanthobacter sp., assembly GCF_041911315.1. NCBI lineage: Bacteria > Pseudomonadati > Pseudomonadota > Alphaproteobacteria > Hyphomicrobiales > Xanthobacteraceae > Xanthobacter > Xanthobacter sp. Next base: position 6,951 of record NZ_JAYRPE010000028.1, read on the forward strand.
ACACCGATGGTTGGGCCCTATCCGGTTGAAGAATCGGGTTCCTTGCGTGTGACCGCTCCTGTTCCCCATCGGTCATCGATGGAGCGCAAACATCGCAGGCTGACAGGGCCGTCGGGTTCGGGCGCGCGGCGGCGGTCTGCCGCGCGCCAATTTCTCCGGGGTCTGGTGGCCCGGTGACGTCTTTGTTCGCGGGACCAACCCGTGGACAAGGTCCGTTGAGGCGAGGCATCACGGATGCCGGTGACCTTGTATTTCATGAGCCGATCGGGCACCCGATGCGCATCAGCCTGGAGCCCATGCGCGACATGATACGGCGCCCGGGAAATCTGCGGCCGCACGCGAGAGTAGATCGCGTGGGAGAGCGTGCCAATCTTCGGCACGACGGCCGCCGGTGGGCATTGCGAGGGGTCAAACAGGCTGCGGGAAAATCCCCGTAGGTCGCACCTCCGCCGTCAGGTCCGTCCGTGCGGGAGGGGACTCCGCAGGCGCAAAGTATTGACATTGCCGCCGCAATAGCCACTAAATCTGGTGGTCACGGTCTCTCGACTCGCAAGATCGAGAGCTAAGAGGGAAGCCGGTCCAAAGCCGGCGCTGCCCCCGCAACTGTAAGCGGCGAGTTCTTGTTCACCCATGTCACTGAGGCCCCATGGCCTTGGGAAGACGGACAAGAATGATGACCCGCGAGCCAGGAGACCTGCCGCGACACCAGTACGTCCACGGGCGGGGTGTCCCGGTGAGGCGCTTGCTGCGGGTGGCGTGCGCCTCCCCCTGTTTCGGCATGCGTCCGCCTGCTCTCCGTCCCCACATTCATCGGGGATGATGATGCCAGCGACAGCCGAACGCCATGCCAATGGCAGCCACAGATTTTCCATGCCGGCCCCTGACGTTGAAGCGGTCGCCAGCGCGCCCGGCTATCAGCTCATCCGCCGCAATGGGGCGGTCACGCCGTTCGATGCCGCCAAGATCGGGGTGGCCCTGACCAAGGCGTTCCTGGCCGTGGAGGGACAGTCGGCTGCCGCGTCCCGCCGCATCCACGACATTGTGGCCGGGCTCACCGACCAGATCGTGGCGAACCTCACCCGGCGCCCCGACGTCGGACGCACCTTTCATATCGAAGATGTGCAGGACCAGGTGGAACTGGCCCTCATGCGCGGGGAGCATCACAAGGTCGCCCGCGCCTATGTGCTCTATCGCGAGGCGCGGGCACGGGAACGCGCGAAGGCCCTCGCCGTGGCGCATCCGGGCGGTGATGCCGCCGCCGTGCTGCATGTGAGGACCGCCGACGGCGCATTGGTGCCGCTGGATGCCGCCCGCCTTTCCACCGTCATCGACGAGGCCTGCGCCGGGCTCGACGGCGTCTCGGCCGCGGCGGTGCTGAACGAGGCGCGACGCAACCTCTATGACGGCATCTCGCTGGACGAACTGGCGCAGGCGCCCATCCTGGCGGCGCGCACGCTGGTGGAGACCGAGCCGAACTATTCCAAGGTCAGCGCGCGCCTCCTGCTGGACAAGCTGCGCCGCGAGGCCCTCAGCTTCGTCGCCGGCCGGCCGGAACAGGCGACGCAGGCCGAGATGGCGGAGCGCTACGGCGATTATTTCAGCGCCTATGTGAAGACCGGCATTGCCAATGACCTGCTCGATCCCGAGCTCGGTCGCTTCGACCTTTCCCGGCTGGCTGCCGCCCTCAAGCCGGAGCGGGACCTCGCCTTCGACTATCTGGGCTTCCAGACGCTCTACGACCGCTATTTCCTGCATGTGCGCGGCACGCGCTTCGAGCTGCCGCAGGCCTTTTTCATGCGTGTCGCCATGGGCCTCGCGTTGCGCGAGATCGACCGGGAGGCGCGGGCGATCGAATTCTACGATCTCCTCTCCTCCTTCGACTTCATGGCCTCGACACCGACATTGTTCAATGCCGGGACGCTGCGCGCCCAGCTCTCCTCCTGCTTCCTCACCACGGTGGCGGATGACCTCGACGGCATCTTCAAGGCGGTGAAGGACAATGCGCTGCTCGCCAAATATTCCGGCGGCCTCGGCAATGACTGGACCCGGGTGCGCGGCCTCGGCGCCCACATCAAGGGGACCAATGGCGAGAGCCAGGGCGTGGTGCCGTTCCTGAAGGTGGCGAACGACACCGCCATCGCGGTGAACCAGGGCGGCAAGCGCAAGGGCGCGGTCTGCGCCTATCTGGAAACCTGGCATGTGGACATCGAGGACTTCCTCGATCTGCGCAAGAACACCGGCGACGAGCGCCGCCGCACCCATGACATGAACACCGCCAACTGGGTGCCGGACATGTTCATGGAGCGGGTGGAAGAGGACGGCGCATGGACCCTGTTCTCCCCCGATGAGACGCCCGATCTCCACGACCTTTACGGCCCCGCATTCAAGGCCGCCTATCTCGCCTATGAAGCGCGGGCCGCGCGGGGGGAAATGAAGGTCTTCAAGCAGGTGCGGGCGCTCGATCTGTGGCGGCGCATGCTGACCATGCTGTTCGAGACCGGCCATCCCTGGATCACCTTCAAGGACCCGTGCAATATCCGCTCGCCGCAGCAGCATGCGGGCGTGGTGCATTCTTCCAATCTCTGCACGGAAATCACGCTGAACACCTCGGACGACGAGGTGGCGGTGTGCAACCTCGGCTCAGTCAACCTGTTCTCCCATATCGCCGATGGCCGCCTGGACATGGAGAAGCTGGCGCGCACGGTGCGCATCGCCATGCGGATGCTGGACAACGTCATCGACATCAATTTCTACACCATCCCCGAGGCGCGCCGCTCCAACCTCCGGCATCGTCCCGTCGGCCTCGGCATCATGGGCTTCCAGGATGCGCTTCAGGCGCTTCGCCTTCCCTACGGCTCGGACGCGGCGGTGCGTTTCGCGGATGAGAGCATGGAGGCAATCTCCTTCCATGCCATCTCCGCCTCGGTGGATCTCGCTGCCGAGCGCGGGCGCTATCCGAGCTTTGCGGGCTCGCTCTGGTCGCAGGGCATCCTGCCCATCGACTCCCTCGAACGGCTCGCCGAGGCGCGCGGCGGTGCGGATTTCGACCGGTCCCGGACACTCGACTGGGACAGCCTGCGCCAGCGGGTGGTTGCCACCGGCATGCGCAATTCCAACTGCATGGCCATCGCGCCCACGGCCACCATCTCCAACATCTGCGGCGTCAGCCAGTCGATCGAGCCGGCGTATCAGAACCTCTATGTCAAATCGAACATGTCAGGCGACTTCACCGTGGTGAATGCCGCTCTCGTTCATGACCTGAAGGCCCGCGGACTCTGGGACGAGGTGATGGTTTCAGATCTCAAATATTTCGATGGGAGCCTGGGCGAAATCGCCCGGATTCCGGACGACCTGAAGGACCTCTACGCCACGGCCTTCGAGATCGACCCGGCCTGGCTCGTGGAGGCGGCCGAGCGCCGGCAGAAATGGATCGATCAGGCCCAGTCCCTCAACCTCTATATTGCCAGCCCTTCCGGCAAGAAGCTCGATGAGCTCTATCGCCTGGCCTGGAAGCGGGGGCTGAAGACGACCTATTATCTCAGGGCGCGCTCGGCCACCCATGTGGAGAAGTCCACGCTCAAGGGCACCGACGGCAAGCTCAACGCCGTCGCCGCCACGGTTTCGCCCGCGGTCGCGGCTTTCCCCGCAGCCATTTCCGGCGAAGCTGTCGATCGCGAAGCGTGGGGCAACGCCTGCGCCATCAACGCCCCCACCTGCGAAGCCTGCCAGTGACCGGCGGACAAGGACAAGAAACCATGCTCGACTGGTCTGACACCAAGCCACAGCCCGCCATCATGCCCGGCATTCCGGCCGGTCCCTCCGAAGCCACCGGCCTCGGGGAGATCGACCGCAACGGCGCCCGCGTCACCGTGGACGAGAAGCGCATGATCAATGCGCGCGCCGACGTGAACCAGCTTTTGCCAATGAAGTACCATTGGGCTTGGGAAAAATACCTGTCCGGCTGCAACAATCACTGGATGCCCACCGAGGTGTCCATGCAGGCGGATATCGCGCTGTGGAAGTCACGCGACGGCCTTACCGAGGACGAGCGGCGCATGCTGAAGCGCAATCTCGGCTTCTTCGCCGCCTCCGAGAGCCTGGTGGCGAACAACATCGTGCTCGCCATCTACCGCCACCTCACCAATCCCGAATGCCGGCAGTATCTGCTGCGACAGGCGTTCGAAGAGGCGATCCACACCCATACCTTCCAGTACATCGTCGAAAGCCTCGCCCTCGATGAGGGCGAGCTGTTCAACATGTATCGGGAGGTGCCCTCCATCACCGACAAGGCGGCGTGGGCCCTCAGGCACACCCGGAGCCTCGACGATCCGGAATTCCGCACCGGCACACCGGAAGCGGACCAGAAGTTCCTGCGCGACCTCGTCGCCTTCTACGTGGTGTTCGAGGGCATGTGGTTCTACACGGGGTTCGCGCAGATCCTCTCCCTCGGCCGCCGCAACAAGATGGTCGGTATTGCCGAGCAGTATCAGTACATCCTGCGCGACGAGAGCATCCATCTGAACTTCGGCATCGACGTGATCAACCAGATCAAGATCGAGAACCCGCACTTGTGGACCCGGGCATTCCAGGACGAGGTGCGCGGGATGCTGAAGGATGCGGCAGACCTCGAGGCGGCGTACGGCCGGGACACCATGCCCCGCGGCTTGCTCGGCCTGAATGCCGCGCTCTGTGAGCAGTACATGCACTTCATCGCCAACCGGCGCTGCGCGCAGCTCGGCCTCGCCCCGGTGTTCGCAGAGGCGGAGAACCCCTTCCCGTGGATGTCGGAGGCCATGGACCTGAAGAAGGAGAAGAACTTCTTCGAGACCCGCGTCATCGAGTACCAAAATGGCGGTGCGCTCGCCTGGGATTGAGCGGGGTTGCCTCCCGCCGCGGCGGTGATTGTCGTGACGCAGCACAATGGCCGCGTCGCGTGTGCCACGTTCCCCATCTCCCACGCCCGCGGCATGACACCCTGCCGCAGGCGAATTCCACAATTCTTTGTTCATCGTAATCTTTAGGCAATGACGCTGCGTAATAGCCCAGCCCATGAAAACCGATCTTCCTCGCCGAGGCCTTGTGTGGTCCCGGTGCTACCCCATGATTCTTGCAGGGGCGCTCGCCTTGGCGGCCTGCGGGGAGAGCCAGCCTGCGGCACCTCCCGAACCCGTCAATGTCTCGGTCGTGCAGCTGAGGCCCGAGGCCGTTACGATTCACGACGTGCTGCCCGGCCGGGTCGCGGCCTATCGCGTCGCGGAAATCCGGCCGCAGGTGGGCGGCATCATCCAGCACCGGCTGTTCCGGGAGGGGAGCGAGGTCGGGGCGGGCCAGCCACTGTTCCAGATCGACCCGGCCGCGTTCGCCGCGGAAGTCGACATGGCAGCTGCGGTCCTGCGCCGGGCCGAGGCGGTGCTCGACCGGGCCGAGGCGCAGGTGAGGCGCGTCGAGGCGCTTCTCAAGACCAACACCGCCACCCAGCAGGCGCATGAGGATGCCATCGCCGCGCGCGCTCAGGCCGCCGCCGATGTCGCCCACAGCCGGGCGGCGCTGGAGCGGCGGACGCTCGATCTCGGCTTCGCCACCCTCCGCGCGCCCATCGCCGGGCGCATCGACCACGCGCTTGTGAGCGAGGGCGCGCTGGCGACCCCCGGCGGCGCTTCGCCCCTCGCCATCGTGCAGCAGATCGACCGGGTCTATGTCGATCTGCGCCAGCCGGCGCGGCACCTGGAAGCCCTGCGGCGGCTGGCGCGGGCCGACGGGGCGGATGCGGGCGCGGTGGACATCCTCTCGGCGGACGGCGAGGCCTTTCCTGTGGTCGGACGGCTGCTGTTCTCGGGGGTCAGCGTGGACCCCGGCACGGGCGAGGTGATCCTGCGCGTCGAGACCGACAATCCCGGGCGCCTGCTACTCCCGGGCATGTTCGTGCGGGCGCGGCTGCTGCGGGAGAAGCGGCCCGAGGCCCTGCTGGTGCCGCTGCAGGCGGTGCAGCGCGACGGCAACGGCATGGAACACGTCAGCATCGTCGAGGACCCCGGCCGGGTGGCGCGGCGCGAGATCGTGACCGGCGCGCAGATCGACGGGCGCATCGTCGTCGAGCGCGGGCTGCGCGCCGGCGAGCGGGTGATCGTGGAGGGGCAGGACCATGTCCAGCCGGGCGCCCAGGTGACCGCCTTGCCGTGGCAGCGCGAGCGCGTGGCGGATGCGGAGCCGCAGCGCTGATGCCCGCCTTCTTCATCGACCGGCCGGTCTTCGCCTGGGTCATCGCGATCGTCATCGCGCTCGCCGGGGCCATCGCCATCCCACAGCTTCCTACCGAGCGCTATCCCGCCATCGCGCCGCCCAGCATCAGCATCTATGCGACCTACCCCGGCGCCTCGCCGCAGACGATGAGTGACGGGGTCATCAGCCTGATCGAGCGTGAACTGTCGAGCGTGCGCAATCTCCTGTATTTCGAGAGCGCGACGGACACGTCCGGCACTGCCACGATCACCGTGACGTTCAAGCCCGGCACCAACCCCGATCTGGCGCAGGTCGACGTGCAGAACCGCCTGAAGACCGTGGAGCCGCGCCTGCCGCAGGCGGTCCGGCAGCTTGGCCTGACGGTCGAGGCGGCGGCCTCCGGCTTCCTGCTGCTGGTGGATATCATCGCTCCCGGCGGGGCGTATGACGAGGTGTCCCTCGGCGACTATGCCGTGCGCAACGTCGCCGACGAGCTCAAGCGCGTGCCGGGTGTCGGGCGTGTCCAGCTCTTTGCGACGGAGCGCGCGATGCGGATCTGGATCGATCCGGTCAAGCTGTCGGCCCACGGAATCACCTTCGGCGATGTCACCTCCGCAATCGCGCAGCAGAACGTGCAGATCGCGCCGGGCGCCCTCGGGGCCGAGCCGACCACCGCCGGCCAGCGGGTCACCGTGCCGCTGGAGGTCGATGGACGGCTGAGGACGCCCGAGGAGTTCCGCGCCATCGTGCTGCGCGCCCATCCGGACGGATCGACCCTCACCCTCGGCGCGGTCGCGCAGGTGGAGTTCGGCGCGCAATCCTACGCCTTCGCGACCCGCTCCAACGGCAAGCCGGTGGCGACGCTCGCGGTCCAGCTCGCGCCCGGCGCCAACGCGGTGACGACCTCATCGGCCATCGCCGCGCGGATGACGGAGCTGGCCAAGGCGATGCCGGAGGGAATGGGATTCTCGATCCCCTTCGACACCGCGCCTTTCGTGCGCGTCTCCATCGAGAAGGTGCTGGTCACCCTGCTGGAGGCCATGGCGCTGGTCTTCCTGGTGATGTTCGTGTTCCTGCAGAACGTCCGCTGCACCCTGATCCCGGCGATCGTGGCGCCCATCGCGCTGCTCGGCACCTTCGCGGTGATGCTGGCGGCGGGCTATTCCATCAACGTGCTGACCATGTTCGGCATGGTGCTGGCCATCGGCATCATCGTCGACGATGCCATCGTGGTAGTCGAGACCGTCGAGCGGCTGATGGCGCAGGAGGGGCTCGCCCCGCGCGAGGCGACGCTGCGGGCGATGGGCGAGATGAGCGGGGCGGTGGTCGGCATCACGCTCGTGCTCTCGGCGGTGTTCGTGCCGATGGCGCTGGCGGGCGGCTCGGTCGGCGTCATCTATCGGCAGTTCGTGCTCACGATGGCGGTGTCGATCCTGCTGTCGGCCTTCCTTGCCCTCACGCTCACGCCGGCGCTCTGCGCGACCATGCTCCGGCCGGTGCGGGAGCATGGGGAGAAGCGGGGCGTCTTCGGCTGGTTCGACCGGTGCTTCGCGGGGCTGACGCGCGGCTACGCGCGCGGCGTCGCCCGGCTGGTGGGACGGCCCTGGCGGATGATGGCGGGTTTCGCGGTGGTCGTGATGCTGCTCGGCCTCGCCTTCGCGCGGTTGCCCTCGGCCTTCCTGCCGGAGGAGGACCAGGGCTATTTCCTGACCTCCATCCAGCTGCCGCCGGACGCGACCGCCAACCGCACGCGCGAGGCGGTCGAGACCATGGAACGGCACAACGCCACCCGGCCGGCCGTCCGGCACACCGAGAGCATCATGGGGTTCGGCTTCTCGGGCTCCGGCCCGAACGCGGCCATGATCTACACCATTCTGACGGACTGGAACGCGCGCCAGGGTGCGAGCGCCGCCGACGAAGTGGCGCGGGCCAACGCGGCCGCCCGCTCGGTCCGCGAGGGCAGTGTCGTCAGCATGCTGCCGCCGGCCATCGACGGGCTCGGCACGACCTCCGGCTTCGCGCTGCGGCTGGAGGATCGCGCCGGCCGTGGCCCGGTCGCGCTCGCGGCGGCGAAGGACCGGCTGCTGGCGGCGGCCGCCGCGAGCCCCGTGCTCACCGACGTCTATGAGGAGGGCCTGCCGCCCGGAAACCGCATCCGGCTTCACATCGACCGGCTGAAGGCGCAGGTCCTCGGCGTCTCCTTCGCCGACATCGCGGACACGCTCAGCGCGGCGATGGGCTCATCCTATGTCAACGATTTCACCAATCTCGGACGCGTGCAGCAGGTGATCGTGCAGGCCGACGCGGCGGCGCGGATGACGCTCGACGATATTCTGGGGCTCGAGGTGCGCAACGCCGCCGGTCGTTCCGTGCAGCTGTCGGAACTCGCTGCGCCGGCGTGGGAGAGTGGCCCGCTCCAGCTCGTGCGGTACAACGGCTATCCGGCGGCGCGGATCACCGGAGCCGCCGCGCCGGGCCGCTCCAGCGGAGAGGCCATGCGGGAAATGGAGAGGCTGGCGCGCCAGCTGCCGCCGGGCTTCGCCGTCACGTGGACCGGCCAGTCGCTGCAGGAGCAGGAGGCTGGCGCGCAGGCGCCGCTGCTGCTCACCCTCTCCATGCTGGTGGTGTTTCTGGTGCTCGCCGCGCTCTACGAAAGCTGGTCGGTGCCGCTCGCCGTCATGCTGGTGGTGCCGCTCGGCCTGATCGGCGCGGTGGCCGCCGTGATGCTGCGGGATATGCCGAACGACGTGCTCTTCACAGTGGGGCTGGTCACCGTCATCGGGCTTTCGGCCAAGAACGCCATCCTGATCGTCGAGTTCGCCCGGGCCGCCCGCGCGCGGGGGCTCGATCCGGCGCAGGCGGCGGTAGAAGCGGCGCAGCTGCGGCTACGGCCCATCGTGATGACGAGCCTCGCCTTCACGCTCGGCATCGTGCCGCTGATGGTCGCCTCCGGGGCGGGCAGCGAGACCCAGCAGTCCATCGGCACGGGCGTCTTCGGCGGCATGATCAGTGCCACCGTCCTCGCCGTCCTCTTCGTGCCGGTGTTCTTCGTCGTCGTGACGAAGCTGGCGGAGCGGCTGGCCGGGCGGGTCGGGCGCGGCGGCTGAGCCTTTGGCCGGCCCGGCTGGGCCGGGTTAGGGCGTCAGGCGCGGCTGCGCCACATGCGCGGCAGAACGTCGGTGGGGCCGTTCCTGTCCTCGAAACGGTGCTTCAGCGTGCCCGCCACGTGCAGGACGACGCAGGCGAGGAGCAGATAGGCGGCGTATTTGTGGAGCGCCTGAAACACCGCGAAGGCCGCGTCGTTCTTCGGCAGGAGCTCCGGCAGGTGCGGCAGGAAGAAAAAGGGCACGCCGTCGCTCTGGGTGAAGCTGCTGGACATGGCATAGCCCAGCAGCGGGATGAGCACGGTGAGCGCGATCATCAGGCGGTGGATGGCGTGCGACATCATCTTCTCCCAGCCCCGCAGCGCCGGAGGCAGGCCGGGAATCACGGCGCTGTAGCGCCAGCGCAAGGTCAGCTGCACCAGCGCGACGAGCCAAACCAGGATGCCGAACTGCTTGTGGTTCACGTAGAAGAAGCCGGCAGTCGGATCGTCTTCGGCGAGGCGTGTCATGTGCCAGCCGGCTGCGATCAGCGCGAGGATCAGCACCGCCCGCACCCAATGCAGGATGCGCATGGAGCGCGGGTAGACGACGCCCTCTCCGGCGTGCGGCGATTGAGGCATGACTCTTTTCCTGTTCTGTGTGGTGGCGTCCCGAGCCCGGTGGGCCGGTCTAGTCCCGACCCGCCATGACCTTCTCGAACCTGAACATGCCGCCGCCGCCCGGGAGGGCGGGCTGGTCGTCGCGGTGGGGATCGGGGTGGCCGGCGTGATAATAGGCGACGATCCTGAAGCCGCATGTGTTGACGTAGAAGTGGATGTTCCGCCTCTCGAAATAGGGGGTGTGGGTCGTCCACACCCGCGTTTGCGGATAGCGGGCTTCGATCGCCGACCAGGCGCGCCTGCCGATGCCTTGGCCTTCATGGCCCACGGCCACGAAGAACAGGTCGAGGGCGTTCTGCCCGGTCAGCCTGTCGATGACAACGACCGCGCCGCCGACCCTGTGTCCGTTCCGCACGATGTGAAGAACCTCCGCGCCCGCGGCTTCGCAGGACTCCCTGATGATCTCGTCCGGCGGGATGGCGGTCTCCGCCAGCGCGCCGAATTCCGCCACGGCGGCGACGGCGAAGGCCTCCCGCAAATCCTGCCGGTAGCGCGGCAGGTCGGCGGGGGCCACAGGCTCGAGCGTCATAATATCGTGATCCAAGTCATGATCCGGCTGAAGGCCTGCTCCGGGCACAGGGTTTGGGGGATGCAGCGTGGTCGCCGGCCTCCGGCCCGCTGCGGGATCCGGCACCCTGCCGACGGCGCAAGAGGGCGTGATGGCTTCGGATGGCACCGTATCCGCTCAGCAGACACAGTTGATCCCCCGCACACCCGAAGCCATCGCGTACGCGGGGCGGGCCGCGCCCCGTCCATGAATCGGGGCTTCATTGCGTGGACATTACACCGCCCCGGCGGACCGGCGCGGCCCCGCCTCGGCGCGGGTGTAATCTTCATGTAACGATGGCAGCCAAGAAGCGGGCGACAAGGAAGCGGCACCACACGAAGAGGGCATTCATCCGTGCGCATACTCGTCATAGAGGATGATGCCGATCTCGGCCCCTGGCTTCGGGATGCGCTGGAGGCCGCGCTCGGCGGGGCCGATCGCGTGGCGACGCTCGACGAGGCCGAGACCGCCCTGAAGGTGCGCCCCTTCGATCTGGTGGTGATGGACCGCCGGCTGCCGGACGGCGACGCGGTGACGCTGATCGCCAAAATGCGGATGCTCAGCCCGCGCCCGAGCATCCTGGTGCTTACCGCGTTGGACGATCCCAACGAGATCGCGCGGGCGCTGGATGCCGGCGCCGACGACTATCTCGCCAAGCCCTTCGAGCCGGTGGAGCTGATCGCGCGGGCGCGGGCGGTGCTGAGGCGCAACCAGCTCGACCAGAAGGGCGTCACCAGCGTGTCGAACCTGCGCTTCGACACCTTCGCGCGCACCGCCTACGTGGACGACCAGCCGCTGATCCTGCCGCGCCGGGAGCTCGCCTTGCTGGAAGCGCTGATGCGCCGGGCGGGGCAGGTGGTGCTGCGCGAATCCCTCGACAACGCGGTCTACGGCTTCGACGACGAGATCCAGTCCAATGCCATCGACGCCCACCTGTCGCGCTTGCGCAAGCGCTTGCGGGAAGCCGGCTGCCGTGCGGAAATCAAGGCCCTGCGCGGAATCGGTTATCTGATGGCTGAATGAGGATGTTGCTGAAGAGATCCATCGCCTCGTCGGCCGCGATGCTGCTCGGAGGCCTGATCTCGGCGCTGCTGTGCTGCCTCTTCGTCGGCTTCATCGCCTTCTACGGGGACGACGGCGACGTCGCGCAGTCCGATGTCGCCACCGAGATCAAGCGCTCGATCCGGCTCGACGAGGCGGGCCGCCCCCTGCTGACGCCGACGGGGCGGTTGATCGCGTTTCAGCGGCAGTTTCCGCAGCTCTGGTATGTGGTCAGCACGCCTCACGGCAGCCTTTCCTATGGCGCGGTGCCCCCGCGCGTGCGCGGGGGGCTTGGCCTGCCGGATGCGTCGGAGGCGCGGTCCGCTTATGACGCCAGCGGGCCCGAGATGCAGCTCCTTGGCACGACGCGCGCCGAGGACGACCCGGCCATGCTCATCGCCCTCGGCGGGGCGGTCTACACCAGCACGGAAGTCGTCCTGTCGCTCCTGCGGGAGCCTGACATACCCTCGACGCTCCTGGCGGCGGTGATGGCCATCATCATCCTCACGACCATTCTGGTGGTGCCGGCGCTGATCGTGCGGCCGGTGCGCCGGGCGGCGGCCGCCGCCGAGGAGATCGGCGCCCGGGAGGGCGCGCGGCTGCCGGTCGATCGGCAGCCCTCGGAGCTGAAGCCGCTCGCCCTCGCCTTCAATCGCGCCCTCGACCGGATCGACGCCGCGACGGCGGAGCAGCGGCGCTTCCTGTCGAATGCCGCCCACGAGCTGCGCACGCCACTGACCCGCCTGCGCACGCGCCTTGAGCGCGTCGAGGATCGCGAGATCAAGGCGGAGCTGGTGGGGGAGCTGCAATCGCTGTCGGCGACGGTGACCATGCTGCTGCAGCTCGCGCGGCTCACCTCCCAGCCCACGGAGATGCAGCCCATCGATCTCGTCTCGGTGGTCCGCGAGGCGACGGCCCGCGAGGTGCCGACGGCGCTGGCGAGCGGCGTGGACATCGAGCTGCGCGGCGAGGGGCCGGTGATGGTCTCCGGCTCGGCGCAGGCCATCGGCATCGGCCTGTCCAATCTCGTACGCAACGCGATCCAGCACGGCGGCAGCGGAGGCCGGGTGGTGGTCGAGGTGGCCGCGTCCCGGCGGGTCTCGGTGATCGATTTCGGCCCCGGCATCGGCACAGCCTATGGCGGGCGCACGGTCATGGAGCCGTTCGCGCGCGGCAAGCAGGATTCCGCCGGCACGGGCCTCGGCCTCGCCATCGTTGCGCAGGTCGCGGCGCTGCACGGCGCCGGCCTCTCCATGGAGGAAACGCCGGGCGGTGGCACGACGGTGACCTTGAGCTTTCCGCAATGATGTTCCGCCGGCCCGCCGTGTAATGCGTCGGTAATCCTGGGGGCGAGAATGGCACATGTCTTCCATTTCTCCGGGATTCATCATGCGCACCATCGCCACGCTTCTTCTCGGTGCTGCCGTCGCGAGCGCCCTGAGCGTCAGTCCCGCGGCCGCGGACAGTGACGACATCATTGCCGGCGCCATCGCGGGCGCTGCTGCCGGTGCATGGGCCGGATCGGTCTTCGCCGCGCCGCCGCCTCAGGTCTATGTCTATGGCCCCTATCCCGGCTGGACCCGTCCCGTGCCGCAGCCCCCGCCCATCGGGATCTACCATCCGGATTTCCATCGGGACGGCTGGGACGAGGATTTCGACGAGGAGCCCGGTGACGATGGCGACTGGGGCCACTGATCCGGCCCCGCCCCGCCGCGCGCCGAAATCTCCCGTTCCAGACCTGATTGCGACCCTGCGATGACCTCCTCTCCCGCCGAACCGGCCCCGCATCTTTTGCGCGAGGTGCTGCGCCTTCTGCGCCCCTTCTGGCGGCTCATCCTGCTGGCGAGCCTCGCGGGCGGCGCGGGCGGATTGGCCATGGCCTGGGCGCTCTCGCTCATCAACGGCGCGCTCGCCTCCGCCGCGTCCACGGGGATGCTGATGGGCCTTGCCGCGCTGTGCCTCCTCAGCCTCGCCGGCCAGCTCATCGCCGGCATCGGCAACAGCCTGCTGGGGCAGCGCATCGTCGCGCGGCTGCGGCAGGAGGTGTGCCACCGCATCCTCGATGCGCCGCTCGCCGAGATCGAGCGGATGAAGAGCCCGCGGCTCATGGCGGTGCTCAACGGCGACGTGGAGAAGATCGCCGAGTTCGGCAACCATTTCGCGGGCTACACCACCGCCCTGGCGATGGTTCTGGGCTGCCTCGCCTATCTGTTCGTGCTGTCGGTGCCGATGCTGTGCTTCGGCTTGGTGCTGGTGGTGCTGGGCGGGGTGCTCAACTCAGTGGCCATGCGGGCCTGGCTTGTCCGGTTCGACGAGGCGCGCGGTCTCGACGACCAGTTGCAGAAGCAGTATCGCGCCATCATCGAAGGCGCCAAGGAACTGCGCCTCAATCGCCCGCGCCGGCTGCGCGTGGAGCGGCAGGGTATCTGCGCCCTCACCAACCGCATCGCCGCCGTCAACGGCCGGGCTTACGCCCTGTTCTGGGCCGTCGATACCATCAGCATCGCGCTGATCTTCGTGTTCGTCTGCATCGTCCTGGTGCTGCGGCCCCATCTCGGCATCGACAACGAGGTCATCACCGGCTTCATCATCGTGATGCTGTTCGCCAAGGGGCCGATCGAGGAACTGGCCAGCGCGCTGCCGGTGTTCAGCCAGGCGCAGATCGCCCTGCGCCGCATCAGCGCCCTGACGGCCGGCCTCGCCGAAGAGGGTTCGAACGTCGCGGGCAGGCACCCTGCGCCGCCCTTCTGCGACAGCCTCGCCCTTCAGGGCGTGCGCCACAGCTTCGCCGGCGAGGGAGGCGCGGGCGGCTTCGCGCTGGATGTTCCGCACCTGACCATTCGGCAGGGCGAGATTACATTCATCGTCGGCGGCAACGGCAGCGGCAAGACGACCCTCATCAAGATCCTGCTCGGGCTGTACCGGCCCTGCACTGGCCACGTGCTGCTGGACGGGCGGCCCGTGCTCGCCGCCGGGCTCGAAGGCTACCGGCAGCTGTTTTCCGGCGTGTTCGCCGACTACCACCTGTTCGACGAGATTCTGGCCGGGCCGGGCGGCGCACTGCGGGTCAATGCCTGGCTGCAGCGGCTCGATCTCGCGGGCGTGGTGGCGGTCGAAGAGGGGCGCCTCGCCACCACCGATCTCTCCACCGGGCAGCGCAAGCGGCTGGCCTTCATCCACGCCGTGCTGGAGGATCGACCGATCCTGATGTTCGACGAATGGGCGGCGGACCAGGATCCGGACTTCCGGGCCATGTTCTACCGCAAGCTCCTGCCGGAGCTGCGGCAGGCCGGCAAGACCGTGATCGCGGTGTCGCATGATGACCGATATTTCGATGCGGCCGACCGCATCGTGCACATGGCGCGCGGGCGCGTGACCGCGACCGAAACCGTCGGCGCGCGCATGGCCGCCGCCACTGCGGCTCCCCTCGCGGTGCACGGGGCGTAATGCTCGCGTAATCGCGCCGCGCAAGATGCCGTGATGCTCGCGAGGGCCACTGGACTGCAACACCCGCCAGCATCCTCGCTTCCGGGCATCCTGGCTGGCCGGCCTCGCGCCGATGGCGAGGATGCCGACCAGCGCCACATGACGGACGATGCCGCTGCAACCTTCTCCCATGTCTTGCGATGGTCGTGCGCGGGTCGGCCGTCCGTCCGCGGCCCTGGCACTCGCGGGCGTCTGGCTGGTGGCGGGCTGCTCGATGTTGGAGCCCGTCGTCGCCGAGGCGCCGGTGCTACCCGGGCGTTATGCGCAGGACGCCGCGCCGGGACCACGGCGGGATATCGACGGCTGGTGGCGCCGCTTCCGCGATCCGGCGCTGGACCGGCTCATCGCCCAGGCGGCTCGCCAGAATCTCTCCATCGCGCAGGCGAAGGCGCGCCTGGCGGCCGGGCGAAGTCTGGCGGGCGCCGCATCCGCCTTGTTCCTTCCGAGCGTGGGCAGCAGCGGGCAGGCGCTGGCCGGCACGTCGGAGGAGCCGTTCGAGGATCCCCTGCGGCAGCCGGTGGTCGCCGGGTTCGATGCGAGCTGGGACGTGGGCCTGTTCGGCCTGTCGGAGAGCAGCCAGCAGGCTGCGGCTGCCTCGGCCGCCATTGCCGGCGACGAGCTGGAAGCGGTCCGCATCGCGGTGACCGCGGAGGTCGCGGCGGCCTACATCTCCCTGTGCTCCACGACGCGGCAGCGGGAGCTGTTGGCTGCTCTCCTCGCGACGCAGGAGCGGCGCGCGGGCCTCGCGCGCAGCCGGGAGCGGATCGGCCTTGCGCCGCCGGGTGCGGATGCCGACGGTGCCGCCGTCGCGGAGACGCAGGTCGAGCTCGCCCGGCTCGATGCCCGCGCGCGGGCGTTGCGCCATCAGATTGCGACGCTGCTCGGCACCGCGATGCCCGACGATACGCTCGGTGCCTCGGGGCGACAGCCGCTTCCGCCGGACGGTCCGGAGGCCGGGCGGCCGGCCGATCTCCTGCGGGCGCGGCCGGATGTGCGGGCGGCCGAGCAACGGGTGCTGAAGGCCGCCGCCGATGTGGGGATCGCGAAGGCGGATCTCTATCCGAAGCTGCGGCTCGGCGGCACGATCGGCGTCGGCCTGCCGTCTCCCGGTTCGCCGCTGGGCCTCGCCGGCGGGCCGTCCCTCCAGATTTCCCTGTTCGACCATGGCCGGCGGGAAGCCGCGGTCGATGCCCGGCGCGCGCTGCTGGAGGAGGCGCTGGCGGCCTATCGTCAGGCCGTCCTCACCGCCTATCAGGAAGCGGCCGGGGCGCTCGCGAACTGGCGCGCCGCGCGCGCGGCGACGACACGCCTCTCGGCTGTGATCGAGGCGGACCAGCGGCAGGCCCGCCGGCTCGGCATCCTCTACCGGGAGGGGCTTGCGGATGCGGGCGGCCGGGCGGACGCGGACGCCGGCCTGATCCAGGCGCGGCGCCGGCTGGCCG
>NZ_JAYRPE010000029.1:0-18479 GCF_041911315.1 Xanthobacter sp.
CGCCTTATCCGGAGAGTCCGGCGACCGCGCTGCGCAGCCTGGAGGCTCCGCGCGGACGCCTCTTGCCACCCACCACCACCAAGGCTCAAATCAACCTAGGACTCTCGTTATGGCTGGATGAGAAAAGGGGGTCACGTCACCTCGCGGCGCTCCGTATTCGCCTTGCCGGAGCCGAAGGTGGGCCTCGCCGCCCTGGCCGGCGGCATCCAGCGCCTGCCG
The DNA here is from genome assembly GCF_041911315.1 of Xanthobacter sp. Classification (NCBI taxonomy): domain Bacteria; kingdom Pseudomonadati; phylum Pseudomonadota; class Alphaproteobacteria; order Hyphomicrobiales; family Xanthobacteraceae; genus Xanthobacter; species Xanthobacter sp. The sequence goes on from NZ_JAYRPE010000029.1 coordinate 220, forward strand.
CGGGAAATCGGCCTCAAGCGGGCGATGGGCATGATGCTCACCGGCCGCCGTGTCGGCGCGCCGGAGGGGTATGATCTGGGCTTCGTCACCGAGGTGGTGGAGGGCGACGTGCTCGCCGCTGCCCGGCGCTGGGCGGCCGATATCCTCGCCTCCAGTCCCATGTCGGTCCGTGCCACGAAGGAGGCAGCGTTGCGCGGCCTCGACGTGCCGCTGGCGGAGGCGCTGAAGGAAGAGTGGGACTATCCCGCCATGAAGGCCATACTGACCTCCCAAGACGCCGTGGAAGGCCCCGCTGCGTTCGCCGAAAAGCGCGTCCCGGTCTGGACGGGGCGATGAAGATTCGGCAGCCCGCAGCCTAAGTGCAAATCCATCCGAATGCTAAATGCTCGAAAACGGAACGTTTTCTGTAAGAAGCCCTAATGCCAACGCTTGGCCCCGACCATGGGTGAGTAAACGCAAGGCATGGTACCGGGCCTGCCCGTTCTCTCCTCCATCGACTGGCGCGCGGCCGCGCTCTCCGCGATGGCCATGCTCGCCATGGTGCGGCTCAGGCTCGGGATACTTCCCACGCTGGTGGCCTGTGGTGTGGCGGAGGTGGTGCTCTCGGTATTGGGCTTGGGGAGCCGGCCTTCGGTCCTGGCGGCGGCGCCCTTGCGGATACTGACGCTCTCGACGCACAGATTCTCAGGCGGCTTTGTCCCGCGATTGCGAACACGGCCCGGCAGAAACCAACTGCCCGCTTGCACACATTCCGTCACTGGTAACGAACCGGCCAACACCTAACCACATAACCCAGAAGCTGGTGGGGCGCGTAGTCGGGTGTGTGTGGGTTCAAGGGCGGGAGTTCAGTATTTTTGCCCCGTCAGCACCAAAGAGGCGATCTGCGCTGCCGCTTGGTCATCTGGAACGTCTTGGGCGGTCGGAGTAGCGTCAACGCGTTTGCCGGCGACGAAACACAGAGGTGGCAGCTATGTTCTTCAAGCAACTTCTTAAAGGCATCGGTCGCCTTGCCTCCGGTGAGACAATAAGGCAGATCGACACTCCTGTCCCATCCGTTGGATCGAACTACAAAATTTCACTGTTCCTAAAGACAAAAGACAAAATTCCGTACGTTGTTCTAGCTCTTCTTGCGCCAGGCAACCGCCAGTATTGCGTGATGGAGGTGGATGAATTCCAATCCCTTTTCACTGCCATGGCCGAGATCCGATCGGACGCAACTCGATTGTCGCAGGCAAGCCGCGTCGAAGGAGAATAGGCTCGGCCCAAGTGTCATTTCTCATGCTCCCGATGGCCGCGCTCGCCGCGCAGATCCTCAACGGGTGTGGGAGGCAGCATGAGCGGCTGCGTCCCGTCTCTTCCCGCGTGATCCTGGCTGTTCGCCGGATAGTGCCATCAAGGAGCATCGCTCCGATTTGTTGGCACTTGTGTTGGCACTAACTTGATATAAGACTAAAATTTATAAATATTTTCAACTAGATATGCGAAAATTGAGGTGCCCTCACCCGGCACCATTTCCCGGTCGGCCCACGTCGATTGACGCCGATAACTCAAACAAAATCAACGGACTGAAAGCCCCGCTCGTCGGAGGCCGCCTTTGGGCATCTGCTGGCATCGTCAGGTGCCGACAAATCCGGATGCCAACAATATGGCGCTTTCCGATGCCGTCGTTCGTTCCGCCAAGCCCCAGCCGCGCCCCGTAAAACCGTCTGGCGGAGGCGCCTCCACCCGCTCGTGACGCCCACCGGCGGCCGTCTTTGGCGCTTGGCGGACCGATTCGATGGCGGCTGGGGACTACCAAGCACTCGCTCTACGCGTGGGGGAAACGGTACGGCAACGACGTCCTCGTCCGACAGCCCGTCGTTGCCGGTGACAGCCAATGCTGCCCGTATCTCGCGGCAACTCAACTCGCGCGCGCGGCACCGGTGATCCGGCGGGTGGAAAGCGCCCCATATTCGAATAATTCAAATTATTATCTGAATGCAAACACCCCATCACTCAACCAACCATCATCCATTTTTGGGCGACTATTTATTATAGTTCCAAATCAACGTGATTGATCCCTCAGGTCAGACCGGATAACCCCTCCATACTCAATTCAAATATTTCTCCTGCCCCACCACGATGACTGCGAAACCTGATGCCGCTGGCGATCTGATGCTGGCTTACATGCGCCAATGGCACGACCTGCGCGGCCACCTCAGCAGGCGCGTGGGTTCGCGAGACCTTGCCGAGGAGGCGCTCCAGGAGACCTGGCTACGGCTCGCCGGCATGGGGCAGGCGCGGGCGGAGGTGCGCGACTGCCACGCCTTCCTGCTGCGCATTGCGGGGAACATTGCCATCGATCTGCTGCGGCGCGAACGCCGTCATGTCGCGCGGCAGATCAGCAACGAGGCCGTCCTGCGCGAGATTGCCGACGCCGCCCCCTCCCCCGAGGCCTATGCCCTGCACCGCGACGAATTGCGGGTGCTGGTGGCCGCCCTTGCCGAGTTGGCGCCGAAGCCTCGCGCCGCCCTGCTGCTGAGCCGCTGCGACGGGCGGACCCATGCGGAGGTCGCGGCGCACCTGAAAGTCTCCGAGAGCATGGTCGCAAAATATCTGGTGCTGGCTCTGCGTCACTGCCGCGACCGCCTGAGGGCATTGGGCTAACCTCAAGGGTTCGTTGAGACATACACGCATGACGCACACGCCGCCCCCGTCCTCCGCAGCGGTCGCCCGCCCCTCCATCGCGGCGAGCGATCGCGCCATTGAATGGGTCGTGCGTGTGCATTCGGGAGCGCCGGAGGCTGAAGCGGAAGCGTGGGCCTTCGCCCGCTGGCGCGCGGAAAATCCCGAGAACGAGGCAGCGGCGCGGGAAGCCGAGGCGCTCTGGCATGGGCTCGGCGGTGCCGGCGTCCTGGCCCGGGACGCGAAGCGCAAGGCGTCGCGGGAGAAGATCACGCGCCGAGCGTTGATCGGCGGCGGCGCCTTCGCCGTCCTGGGCCTCGGAGCGCTTGCAGCCGGCGCCGTCCGCGATCGCCTCGCCGCGGATGTCGCGACCGGCGTCAACGAGGTGCGGACAACCGAACTGCCGGACGGCTCACGCGTCCTGCTGAATGCCAGTACGGCGCTGGCGCTCGATTTCAGTGCAACGGAGCGGGGTGTGAGACTGCTATCCGGGCAGGCCATGTTTACCGTGGCGCGCGATCCGGCGCGGCCGTTCGTCGTCACCGCGGGGGACGGGCGGACCCGGGCCATAGGCACGGCCTTCGACGTGGACATCCGACCCGATGGCGTGGTGGTGACGGTGGTGGAGGGCGTCGTCGCCGTGGCGACGGCAACCGGCGGAGCAGGTGCCATCCTGCGCGCCGACCAGAGCCTGCGCTATGACGGACGCGGCCGCGTCATCGGCCCGCAGGCGGTGAATGCGGATGCCGCAACCGCCTGGCGGCGCGGGAAGCTCATCTTCGATCGCCGCCCCCTGGTGGAGGTGGTGGCAGAGCTTCAGCGTCACACCCACGCGCGCATCATCATCGCCGGCAACCGCCTCAAGGGCCTGGAAGTGACAGGGGTGTTCGAGTTGGACGACCCCAGTGCCGTGCTGGAAACCATCGAGCAGACGCTCCCGGTGCGGGTCGTGCGCCTGCCGCTGATCAACGTCATCCTCTGATTGGAAAAAAAAGTCGCCCGCGCCGGTGCAAGGTCGCCGGGCTGGTTTCGTCCTTGTCCTTGAAGGTCCTGAACGGCGGCGCGCTGGCGGGCCGGCCTCAAGGAGAGAGACGATGGCGGCGGTTGGGAATGGCGTCCGGCGACGGGCGCGCGGAGCGGTGACACGAACGGCATGGCTGACGGGTGCAGCCATCTGCGCCCTGGTCGCGACAGCCTCGGCCGGTCGTGCGCAGTCTGGCGAGGCGCCCCCCGGCATCGCCTTCAGCATCCCTGCGCAGGATCTCGGCAGCGCGCTCACGACCTTCGCCGACAAGGCCGGCGTACGCCTGCTGTTCCCGTCTGATCTGGTGGCTGGGCGCCGCACGCCCGGGTTGACCGGCACCTATTCGCGCGATGCCGGGCTGGCGCGCCTGCTGGCGGGAACCGGCCTCGTCTACCGCTTCACAAGCGCCAACACGGTGACCATCACGGCGCCTCAGGCGCAGGGCGCGACAGGGGCCGGCGACGCATGGCTCGGCATGGTGGATGTGCAGGGTGAGGACACCCAGCAGGTGGTGGCGCTGGAGACCTCGGCCGGGACCAAGACCGAAACGCCCCTCATCGACACCCCGCAGTCCATCAGCGTGGTGACGCGGGCGGAAATGGACCAGCGCGGCGTGCAGGACTTCAATTCCGCCGTGGCTTACACGCCGGGCGTGCGGGCGGTGGACTATCCCGGCGGCCAAGGCATGCCGGACATCTATATTCGCGGTTTCCGCGCGATCGACCAGAATGCCAATTTCCGCGACGGCCTGCGCAACGGCTTCAACAATTATGACGCCGACATCGAAGTCTATGGCCTCCAGCGCCTGGACGTGGTGAAGGGGCCGGCCTCGGCTCTTTACGGCGCCGGCACGCCGGGCGGCATCATCGATGCCGTCACCAAGCGCCCGACATCCACGCCGCTGCACGAGATCGAGATTCTCGGCGGCAGTTACGACCGCATCCAGGGTGCCTTCGACATCGGCGGACCGGCGACCGAAGACGGGACCTGGCTCTATCGCCTCACCGGCCTGATCCGGGACAGCGGCACCCAGATCGACTATTCCCCCGACAACCGCATCTACATCGCGCCTGCCGTCACATGGCAGCCGAACGCCAATACATCGCTCACCCTTCTCGCCAATTACCAGAAGACGGAAAAGGGCGGCTCCGAGCAGAGCATTCCCATGGCCAACAGCCTTTTTCCGCTGGGGCCGAAGATCTCGCCCAGCCTCTATCTCGGCGCCCCCGGACTGACCAGCTGGAACGTGGAGAACACCTCCGTCGGCTACGAATTCAAGCACAGGTTCGAGAATGACTGGCAATTGGTCCAGAATGCCCGGTACGCTCACGCCGATGTGGACTATAACTCCGCCTGGGGCTGGGACTGGCCCATCGCGGTGGTCGACAACAAATACTACAATGTGGGCGTTCAATTGCGGCCCAAGGTGGCGGACAGCTTCCTCATCGACACCCACCTCTCCCGCGATTTTCAGACTGGGCCGCTGACACACAAGATCCTGATCGGCATCGACGGGGGGTGGTACAACTCGACCGAAACCCGCACGAATTCCACCAACTACAACTCCATCAACATATTCGCGCCGAACTACAACTTCATCTACACATTCGGTCGTCCCTGGTCCGACAGCGAGAGCACCATCTCCCAGATCGGCGTCTACGCGCAGGACCAGGTGGCCCTCAACAACTGGCTGCTCACCTTGAGCGGGCGTCAGGATTGGGTGCGCAACGAAGAGGCCAACTATTATTCCCGCACCCTCCTCGCGGACTCCGGCCTTACGGACCAAATCGCGACGGCCAATTATTCTGCTTTCACGTGGCGTGCCGGTCTTGGATACAAGTTCGACAACGGCGTGATGCCCTACGCCAGCTACGCGACCTCTTTCCTGCCGGTGGCCGGGACAGACTTCCGTGGCCAGTCCTTCAAGCCGACGACCGGCGAGCAGTACGAGGCCGGCATCAAGTATGAGCCGCAGGGCTGGCGGGCCCTGTTCACGGCGTCCGTCTTCCAGATCACCCAGCAGAACGTGCTCACCACGGATCCCGTCAACGTGGGCTATTCGGTGCAGGACGGCGAGGTGCGCTCGCGCGGCATCGAGCTGGAGGCGAAGGCCAATGTCACCGCCAATCTCGATATCATTGCCTCCTATACCTATCTCGACGCGGTGGTGACGCAGGCCAACCCCAACGAGGCGGGCATCAGCAAGGTGGGCACCGCGCCGTCAGGCGTGCCGCACAACAGCGCCGCCCTCTGGGCCTACTACACGTTCCACGAGGGCGCGCTGGACGGGCTCGGCATCGGCGCCGGCTTGCGCTATGTGGGCAGTTCCTGGGCGGTGATGAACGAGAGCAACGGCGGCCAGGTCGCCATTCCCGGCTATACGCTGGTGGACGCCTCCCTCCGTTACGACCTCGGCAAGCTCAATGAGCAACTGCGCGGTGCCACCTTCTCGCTTTCGGGCACCAACCTTTTTAACACGGAATATTATACCGCGGGCTTCTACGCCAACTCTGTCATCTACGGCACCCGACGCACCATCTACGCATCCCTGAACTATCGCTGGTAGGCGGCCGGCGTCATGCCCGGCCCGATCTTTGATACCAGGCGCTGGGACCGGAAGACGCCGGACGCCGCCCTCGACAAGGCGAAGGGGCTGCGGCGACGGCGTAGAAGTCACCACGCCATCGCGTCCGTCTCGCCCCTCGTGGCGAGGCCGGCTCACGCTGCGCCGCACATTGACGGCGGCGTGGGAACGAGTGCCCATACGTAGCCGCAACATCAGAAGCGCTCTTGAGCACGATCTGCACGGCTGGGGCGAACGTTCATGACTTACATTGTGCTGATAGCGGTCGGAGGCGTTCTGCTGCTGCAGTGGAGCGGCGCCATACCGATGGATAGCGTTGGCGGCGCGCTGGTGATCGCGGCCGCTGTGATCCTGGGTTCGCTGGCGGTCGCGATCCACGAGGCATGGACGAAGCGACGGGGCGTCCTCGGCTGGATCGTCAACATCGTCGTCTCGTTCGCGGGCGCGTTGCTGATCGCTCCACTCGCCGGCGGCGTGATGGTGGCGCTGCTCCTTCCGTTCATGGACGGAGCGTCGTCACTGGCTGCGGCCGGCGGGGCCAGGATGGCCATCGCGCTTTCCGGCCAAATGGCCCTCACGCTCCTGGGCTCCTGGGGCGCGCTGTGGCTCTTGAACCGTTGGCGATGAGCCCACTGGGCGCGCCCCGGCGGCGTCTACTGTCCGACGGCGTCCTTGACGCACTTCGTGGTGAAGCTGGTCTGGGCGGCGCCGCGGAGCTTCTTGTCGGTCGCCTGGGTGTTGCAGGCCGCCGTCGCGTCCTTCTGGCACTTGGTGAGGAAGCTGGTGCGGGCCGCGCCGGCGAGCTTCTGCGCATCGGCATTGGCGACGCAGGTGTCAGCCGAGGCGGCGACGGCCGAAAACGACAGCAGGGTGAGCGCGATTGCGAGCGTCTTCATGATTCCCTCCCACAGGTGGAGACGGGAGGCTATCACCGGCCGGGACGGCGTTCGATGGTGACCAAGCGTCAGACGCCGAACCACCGGCACCACAGCCTGACGATCGGGTCCAAGAACAGGACCGGGAACAAGAGTATCCACGCCGGGTGCATGTCGAGCCCCCCTGGATGCTTTGAGGGGCATCTCGACTGTTGGCATATCGGGCCGAAGCGCTCCGGCTTTTGGCGGCCATCCTGATCGGCAAGACGTCCGCTGACCATGAGGAAGACTTCGCCTTATCGCCGTGCTTGACATTCCGGGCGGCGTTGGGCTCTCTCCTCGCCATGCTCCGAACCTCGGGATGGCACTTTGCACGTTTGTGGTCGCTGGCGCTGCGCCGGCTGATCGCGGCCTGCGTTGTGCTGTCCATGGTTGCGGCCCCCGTCGCCGCCGGGCTCGTCACCCATCATTCGGACGATCTGGACAGCCCCGCCTTCGCGGCGGCCGTGTCTGGTGCGGAGGTCGCCCTTCCGCTCGCGGCTGCAAAGGATGTGGCCGTCGACAGCGCCAAGAGTGGCGCCGCCGCCCAGACGAAGCATGTCGTTCCCTCCGCAGACCATGACTGCCATGGCTGCGCCGCGGTGCTCCTCCCCGCTGCCGATGCCACCCGTTTGGCCGAGGTCGTGGCGGTGACGGGCACCACCATCCCGGCGCTCGGCTCCGGCCGCGCCGTTCCCGCCGACCCCCGCCCCCCGCGCGCCTGATCCCTTCTGTTCGCACGCCGCTGCGCTGCATCGGCCCATCGCAATCAGAATCCGGATCAGATCATGCCGCCCCGTGCAAACGGGCAGGCTCTCGCGCTCGCGCTCGGGGCAGCATTCGCGCTGCTTTCCGCTCTGCCCGGCCGCGCGGAGACCCAACGCCCGCTGACCCTTACCAGTGCCCTTGCGAGCGCGCTCGCAGCCAATCCGCGGCTGACCGCCGCCGAGCGTGACATCGGCATGGCCGCCGGCCGCGACCGGCAGGCCGCGGCGCTGCCGAATCCGAACCTCTCGCTGGAGGTGGACAACGCGTTCGGGTCCGGCCCCTATCAGGGGCTGGACCTTGCCGAGCAGACGCTTCAGATCAGCCAGCTGGTCGAGCTGGGCGGCAAGCGGGAAGCTCGCATGGCGGCCTCCGGGGCCGGCATCGGCATCGCCCGCTGGGAGCGCGAGGCCATCCGCCTGCAGGTGCTGGCGGAGACGACAGCTGCCTTCGCCGGCGTCCTCGGCGCGCAGCAGCGGGTCAACATCCTCCAGGCCCAGGCCGAGGCCATCGGCCGCCTCGCGCCGCTCCTTCAGCAGCGGGTGGAGGCGGGCGCATCCTCGCCGTCCGAAATCTCCCGCGCCCGGGTGGCGGCCGATTTCGCGCGGGTGGAGCTGGACCGCGCCAAGGCGGCCCTTGGCACTGCCCGGCGGGAGCTGGCCCTCCTCATGGGCCTCGGGGCGGCGAATTTTTCCCGCGCCACGGGCAATCTCCTCCGCGTGGCGCCCCCGCCGGCGCTGCCGCAACTGCTGAAATCCGCACAGGGCAACCCGCAGCTCACCCGCTTCACCGTGCTCCAGGCGCAGCGTCGCGCCGAGCTGCGCTCGGCCCAGGCGAAGGCGGTGCCAGACGTCACCCTCGGCGTCGGCTACCGGCACTATAACGAGACCGCCGACAGCGGGATGATCTTCACCCTGTCGGTTCCCATCCCGCTGTTCGACCGCAACGAGGGCGGCATCAGCGAGGCGCGGGAATCCCTCCTCAGGGCCGAGGCGGAGGAGGCGATCGCCCGCAGCGCGTTGATCTCCCAGCTCGGGCGCGCCCACGACCAGTTGAAGGCCGCCTTCGACGAGGTGACGCTGCTGCGCGGCAGCACCATTCCCGGCGCACGCAGCGCCTATGAAGGGGTTGAGACCGGCTACACCCAGGGCCGCTACACGCTGCTGGAACTGCTCGACGCGCAATCCGCCCTCTCCGAGGCATCCCTGCGCGAACTCGACGCGCTCGTCACCTATCACACCGCGCTCGCGACCATCGAAGGCCTCACCGGCCGTCCCGTCGCCTTCGCCAAGGGAAAATCCAAATGAGCCGCTCGGCGCGACGTGACCTCGCGATGCTGCTCGTCGGCCTGCTGGCCGGAGCGGGTGCCGTCTACACATTCTCGGACCGCGCCGCCCCGGTGGGCGGCAGCCAAGCGGCGGAAGACGGCCACGCCGAAAAGGCGGGAGGCGACCACGGCGACAGCCATGGCGAAGGCGCCGTCGAGCTGGACGACGCCAAGCTCTCCGCCGCCGGCATTGCGCTGGAGACGGCCGGCCCGGGCACGCTCAGGCAGACGCTCCGGCTCAACGGGCTGGTGCAGACCAACCAGGAAGCCGTCGTCCAGGTGACGCCGCGCTTTCCCGGCATCGTCCGCGAGATCCGCAAGCGCATCGGCGACACCGTGCAGAAGGGCGACGTGCTCGCGGTGATCGAGAGCAACCAGAGCCTCACCAGCTACGACCTGAAGGCGCCCATCGCCGGCACCGTGGTCGACCGGCAGGTGGCCTTGGGCGAATACGCGTCCGACCAGAAGCCGTCCTTCGTGGTCGCGGACCTCTCCACGCTGTGGGTGGATCTCTCCGTCTACCGGCGCGACTTCGCCCGCGTGCGCGTGGGCGACGCGGTGGCCATCGACCCGGACGACGGGGCGCCGCCCATCATCGGCAAGGTCTCCTACGTCTCGCCCATCGGCTCGGCCGATACCCAGTCCGCTCTGGCGCGGGTGGTCATTCCCAATGACGGGTTGAGGCTGCGGCCGGGGCTGTTCGCCAGCGGCACCATCACCCTCGCCGAGCAGCCCGTGGACCTCGCGGTGCGCCTCTCGGCGCTGCAATCCATCGAGGGGCGCACGGTGGTCTTCGTGCGCAACGGCGACGCCTTCGAGCCCCGCGACGTGGAGACCGGCGCGCGCGATGGCGCGTTCGCCGAGGTCGTGTTCGGCCTCATGCCGGGCGACGTCTACGCGGCGAAGAACAGCTTCGTGGTCAAGGCGGAACTCGCCAAGGGGAGCGCCAGCCATGAGCACTGAGACGGCGCTCCAGCGGGAGGGCGCGCGATGATCGACGCCATCCTCGCCTTCTCCATCCGCCAGCGCTGGCTGGTGGTCCTCGCCTGCCTGATGGTGGGCGCGTTCGGCGCGTGGAACTTCACCCGCCTGCCCATCGATGCGGTGCCGGACATCACCAACGTCCAGGTGCAGATCAACACCCAGGCGCCGGGATTCTCGCCGCTGGAGGTGGAGCAGCGCATCACCTTCCCGATCGAGACCGCCATGGGCGGCCTGCCGGGGCTCCAGTACACGCGCTCGCTCTCGCGGTACGGGCTCTCGCAGGTCACCGTGGTGTTCCGCGACGGGACCGACACCTACTTCGCGCGCCAGCTCGTCAACGAGCGCATCCAGCAGGCCAAGGATCAGCTCCCGCAGGGCGTCGAGACCGCTCCGGGGCCGATTTCCACCGGCCTCGGCGAAATCTACATGTACACGGTGGAGGCGAAGCCCGGCGCGAAGAAGCCGGACGGCACGCCCTTCACCCCCACCGAACTGCGCACGATCCAGGACTGGATCATCAAGCCTCAGCTGCGGACCGTGCAGGGGGTGGTGGAGGTCAACACCATCGGCGGCTACGAGCGGCAATTTCATGTGCTGCCCGATCCTGCCCGGCTGATGGCCTATTCCATCTCGTTCCGGGACGTGATGACGGCGCTCGCGGCCAACAATTCCAACGTTGGCGCGGGCTATATCGAGCGGAACGGCGAGCAGTATCTGGTGCGCACGCCGGGTCAGGTGGCCGGCGCCGAGGACATCCGCGAGATCGTCATTGGCTCGAAAGGCGGCACCCCCATCCGCATCGGCGACGTCTCCGAGGTGCGCGAGGGCCGGGAGCTGCGCACCGGAGCCGCGACGCTGAACGGGGAGGAGGTGGTGCTCGGCACCACCATGCTGCTGATTGGAGAGAACAGCCGCACCGTCGCCCAGCGCGTGGCGGCGCGCCTGGAGCAGATTTCCCGCTCCCTGCCAGAGGGCGTCGTCGCCCGCGCCGTCTATGACCGCGCGCACCTGGTGGAAGCGACCATCGCCACGGTGGAGAAGAACCTGCTGGAAGGCGCGCTCTTCGTGGTTGTCGTGCTGTTCGTGCTGCTCGGCAATTTCCGCGCGGCGCTGGTGACGGCCTGCGTCATCCCGCTGTCCATGATGCTCACCATCACCGGCATGGTGGAGAACAAGGTCAGCGCCAATCTCATGAGCCTCGGCGCCATCGACTTCGGCATCATCATCGACGGCGCGGTGATCATCGTCGAGAACTGCCTGCGGCTGCTCGCCGAGGAGCAGCACCGGCGCGGCCGCCTGCTGACGCGCGCGGAGCGCTTCGAGACCATCCTCGCGGGCGCCAAGGAGGTGATCCGGCCGAGCCTGTTCGGCACGCTCATCATCGCCGTCGTCTATCTGCCCGTGCTGACCCTCACCGGGGTCGAGGGCAAGATGTTCACGCCCATGGCCATCACGGTGCTGATGGCGCTGGCGGCGGCGGCGCTGTTCTCCATGACCTTCGTGCCGGCGGCGGTGGCGCTGCTCGTTACGGGCAAGGTCTCGGAGCACGAGAACTTCATCATGCGGGCGGCGCGGCGCGTTTACACGCCGCTGCTGGACACCGCCATCAACCTGCGCGCCCTCGTGGCCGTCGGTGCGGCGGCGCTGGTGATCGCATCGGGCGTCGCCGCCTCCCGCATGGGCGGCGAATTCATCCCGAGCCTCGACGAGGGCGATGCCGCCATCCAGGCCCTCCGGGTGCCCGGCACCAGCCTGACCCAGTCGCTGGAGATGCAGCAGGCGCTGGAGAAGGCTTTGCTCGGGGTGCCGGAGGTGCGGGAAGTGTTTGCCCGCACCGGGACGGCGGAGGTCGCGACCGACCCCATGCCCCCCTCCATCTCCGACGGCTACGTGATGCTGAAGCCGCGCGCCGAATGGCCGGACCCCGGCAAGGCCAAGAGCGCGGTGATGGAGGACATCGAGAAGGCGGCCGAACAGGTGGCGGGCAGCAATTACGAGCTGTCGCAACCCATCCAGCTGCGCTTCAACGAGCTGATCTCGGGCATCCGCTCCGACGTGGGCGTGAAGATCTTCGGCGACGATCTCGACACGCTGCTCCAGGTGGCGGGGCAAGTGGAGGCGGTCATGCGCGCGGTCCCCGGCGCCGCCGACGTGAAGAGCGAGCAGGTCTCGGGCCTGCCCATGCTCACCGTGGCCCTGAACCGCCCGGCCATGGCGCGCTACGGCGTGAGCGTGGCGGAGGTGCAGGAGCTGATCGAGATCGCCGTCGGTGGCCGAGAGGCCGGTGTCCTGTTCGAGGGCGACCGGCGCTTCGACATCATCGTCCGCCTGCCGGAGAACCTCCGCACGGACGTGGAGGCGCTGCGGGATCTGCCCATTCCCCTGCCGCCGGCCGCGCCGGAACGGGCAGTGCGCGCCGCCTGGACGCCGGCCGCCACGGGGCAGATTCGCTATGTGCCGCTCTCGGCCATCGCCAGCCTTTCGGTGTCGCCCGGCCCCAACCAGATCAGCCGGGAGGACGGCAAGCGGCGCATCGTGGTGAGCGCCAACGTGCGCGAGCGGGACCTCGGCTCCTTCGTTTCGGAAGCCCAGCGGCAGGTGGCCGAGAAGGTTCGGCTGCCCGCCGGCTACTGGATCGGCTGGGGCGGGCAGTTCGAGCAACTCGTGTCGGCGACGCAGCGCCTCGCCATCGTGGTGCCCATCGCGCTGCTGCTCATCTTCCTGCTGCTGTTCATGAGCTTCGGCTCCATGGCCGACGCGGCGCTCGTGTTCTCCGGGGTGCCGCTGGCGCTCACCGGCGGCATCGCGGCATTGATCCTGCGCGGACTGCCGCTGTCCATCAGCGCCGGCATCGGCTTCATCGCCCTGTCCGGCGTGGCGGTGCTGAACGGCCTCGTCATCATCGCCTTCATCCAGAAGCTGCGGAGCGAGGGGCGCGACATCGTCAATGCCGTCCGGGAGGGGGCGCTGACGCGCCTGCGCCCGGTGCTGATGACGGCGCTGGTCGCCTCCCTCGGCTTCGTGCCGATGGCCATCGCCACCGGCCCCGGCGCGGAGGTGCAGAGGCCGCTGGCCACGGTGGTGATCGGCGGCATCGTCTCCTCCACCATCCTCACCCTGCTCGTGCTGCCGGCGCTCTACGTGCTGTTCCGGCGCGAGCCCAAACCTGCCGCGCCGCCCGAACCCGCGGCTGCGGCAACCCACTGACCCCTCAAGGAGAAACCTCATGCTCAAGAGCCTGATCGTCGCCCTCAGCCTCGTCGCCGCCGGCCCGGCCCTCGCCCAGCACGCCCACGGCGCGCAGAAGGGGCCGACCGGCGGCCCCATGGAGGACGTGGCGGGCGTTCATGTGGAGTTGGTCGTGGCCGGGGAGGCCGTGACCTTCAACCTGCTCGACGAGGCGGGCAAGCCGCTCGGCGCCACCGGCTTCACAGGCTCCGCCATGGTCGCGGCCGGGACCGAGCGCAAGACGCTGCCGCTCGCCCCCGCTAGCGAGGCCCTCGCCGGGAAGGCTGCCGCGCCCGTCGCCAAGGGCGCCGCCGTGACCCTGCTCATCAAGACGCCGGGCGGGAAGTCCGGTCAGGCGAAGTTCACGGCGCCCTAGGCCGGCACCGATGGCGCAGCTTCGCAGGCTCGGCGGCGCGGCTGCAGCCGTCATCGCCTTGCTCGGTCTCGGGTCGCCGGCGCTGGGCCTGGACCCGAGACCGACCACCTATCGCGAAAGGCTGAAGCACGACTTCCGCGATGTGCAGCTCGGCCTCGCGCATCCCGCACCCGACGGGCGCAGCACGCCTGTCGGTCCTCCGGCCACGCAGGGACGGTCCCGGGGGCCAACCACAGCCCCCGGCACCCCCGCCACACCGATTACGAAAGGCACGCCATGAAAAGCCCGCGCTACACAAGCCTCATCTGCCTCACCCTCAGCAGCCTTGCCGTGGGCCCGGCCCTCGGAGGCGGCATCCCGCCCGCGCGGCCAGCGAGCGCCTCGGACGCCGGCTGCGAGCATGGCAGCGCCGGCGCACACAACCTCTTCTGCGCGAAGACCAAATCGGAATGCATCAGCAACAACCGCGCATTCCGGCCGCACGAGATCACCCATTGCACCATTCGCAATGACCAGTGCATGCGGGTGTGGGGCACGGCCAAATGAGGGCGGCGGCGTCTTCAGCGTGGATGCTGCATCTTCTGGTGGCGGCCGCATCACCTCTTGCGCTCGGGCCGGCGCAGGCGAGCGAGAGCCACAATGAGCGCGATCTGATCCGGGCCTTCACCTTTCAAAACCTCACGGTCTATTGCGGCCAGTTCACCCCCGCCGCCCTCTCCCAGACGGTCGGAAAGGACGGCGGGATCAACGGGCTGGCTCACCATGTGAAGGCGGAAGCCGCAGCCGGGCTCGCCGAGGCGGACGCCGATCGCCTCCTCCGGCGCTCCGCGGATACCGCGCGCGCCCTCGCACTGAGCGCGGTGCGTCTGCATTACGACGCAGATCGCGAAGTGGAAAACGCCCGCATCACACAATGGTGCGACGCGGTCGTGGTGCCTGCGGTGCGGCGGCATATTGAATCGCATGGTGCAGCGGAAGAGGGTGGCCTGACGGCGACGGAGCAGCGCCGGCCTTGAGCCGGTCTCACTCAGAACGCCGCTGGCGCCCCTTCATCACCGAGCACGCCTCCCGGCAGGTCCCCATGTGCGTTGTGGAGCATCGGCGCCAAGCGTTTCATATCCCGCCCCAGCGGATAGAAATACTCCCAAGGGAGGCGGCCATGAACACCGGAATTGTCTTCGCACTCGTCTCGGCCGGCCTGTTCGGCGCAAGCACGCCGCTCGCCAAGCTGCTCCTTGGCGCCATCGATCCGTGGATGATGGCCGGCCTGCTCTACCTCGGGGCAGGTGCGGGCCTCGCCGCCGTGCATCTGTCCCGGGCCGCGCTCCGGCTGCCGGCGGTGGAGGCGCCGCTGCGGCGGACGGACGTGCCGTGGCTCGCGCTGGTGATCCTTGCCGGCGGCGTCCTCGGCCCGCTGCTGCTCATGTTCGGCCTCGCCCGAACCGACGGCGCGAGCGCATCCCTTCTCCTCAATCTGGAAGGTGTGGCGACCATGGCCATCGCCTGGATCGCCTTTCGCGAGAATGTGGACAGACGCCTCCTTCTGGGCGCGCTCGCCATCCTCGCCGGCGCGGCGCTGCTGTCATGGCAGGGCCGGGCGACGCTCGACCTCGGCGCCATGCTGATCGCCGGCGCCTGCCTGTGCTGGGGCATCGACAACAATCTCACCCGCAAGCTCTCCTCTGCCGATCCCGTGCAGATCGCCATGCTGAAGGGCCTGATCGCCGGAACCATCAACCTGGTGATCGCGCTCGGCCACGGGGCGGCCTTCCCTTCGGCAGGGGCCGTGGTCGCGGCTGCCGTGGTCGGCTTCTTCGGCTATGGAATCAGTCTCGCCCTGTTCGTGCTCGCGCTGCGCCATCTCGGCACCGCGCGCACCGGCGCCTATTTCTCGCTCGCGCCGTTCGTGGGCGCGCTCCTCGCCATCGCGCTGCTCGGCGAGGCCCTTACGCCCCAGCTCGTGATTGCGGGCCTCTTCATGGCGCTCGGCCTCTGGCTGCACCTCTCCGAGCAGCATGAGCACGAGCACGCCCACGAAGCTCTGGAACACGAGCACCGCCACCGCCACGACGCGCACCACCAGCACGCCCACGAGGCGGGCATCCCGGCCGGCGAGCCGCATAGCCACCGGCACCGGCACACGCCGATGGTGCACCGGCATCCGCACTACCCCGATATCCACCACAGGCACGGCCACGGCGCGTGACGTCTGAGACCGGATTGCGCGCGGATCATCGATCGCGGCCGTCCGTCGTCGAGGCTTCCCTATATGCTCGAAATCCCGTCCCATAGGGACAGGACAAGAGACGGAGGCTCAGATGCGGGAGGGACAGGGACCGGATCTCATCCGACGCATGGCGCCTCCCCCCATGCGGCCGCCGCGCCGGTACCGCGCAGTCCTCGCGGGTGCGCTGGCTGCGGTGCTCGCCGCCATGCCTGGTGTGGCCGAGACACAGAGGGCATCGACCTCAACGTCGCCGGAGCCGGTGCGGATGGTGCTGGATCGGCCTGCCCTGAGCATGGTCGAGGCCAAGGGATGGTCGTTCGCCGCGCTCATGGGCGCGCCCGGCGCGGCAACGCTCGATGCGTTGAAGGCCCGCAGCCCGCTCTATGGCGACCTCTCCCGCCAGCTCGGCGACGACGTGAAGGCGCTGCGGACGGAGATGGCGGCCAACAAGCGCCCGCTGTTCGAGGTCACCGACGACAATGTGGGCCGGATCATCGACCTGCGCTGGCTCGCCTCGCCTTTGGCCAGCTCCCGCCTCGTCGGCGTAGTCAACCGCACCGACCGGCGCGATTTCACCGCGCTGAC
The DNA here is from genome assembly GCF_041911315.1 of Xanthobacter sp. Taxonomy (NCBI): domain Bacteria; kingdom Pseudomonadati; phylum Pseudomonadota; class Alphaproteobacteria; order Hyphomicrobiales; family Xanthobacteraceae; genus Xanthobacter; species Xanthobacter sp. The sequence goes on from NZ_JAYRPE010000029.1 coordinate 16,898, forward strand.
ATCCCGGCCGTCCTGCGGCGAGGTGCGCCTCATCTATCGCCTCGCCTATCGCTTCCGCCGGGGGGCCCTAGTCTATGCCTCCCGTCTGCCGGTGAACATCAATGCGGTGTTCGACGTGCCCGCCGCGGCCGGGGTCCCCTGCCCCGACCTCGCCCGCGCCTGGACGCCGCCGCACGCCGATATGGACGCGACCGAGACGGCGAACTGGCTGGCGACCGGGCCGCTCGCGGGCCTCGCCTTGCGGCAGATCGAGATCAACGCCCAGGTGGTCCGCCTGCCGTCCGGCATGGAAACCGAGCTCGGCGGGCAGGCCATCTATCTCATGCGGGTGTTCCGCATTGAAGTAGACCGCGCCATTCCAAAGCCGCTGGAGAACACGCCGGATGTCGCGCGGCTCGGCGCCGATGCCGCATTGAAGGCGCGTCTGGTGGACTATCTGCGCGCCCACCTGCCTGAGATCGACCGGGGCGTGTACCAGATCCCGGACGAGTTCCTGGCCGACAAGGCCCTCTCCTTCTCCACCTTCGGCAGCGCGCGGACCGCCAACCATCCCTTCGCCAGCCTGTTCACGCCAACGGATTTTGCGGGCCTGCCCTATGCGGATCTCGGCTACGTGACCTCCCCGGCCGGGTTGATCGCGCGGCTCGATGACGGAACCTGCACCGGCTGCCATCAGGGCGCGGCGACGGCGGGCTTCCATCTGATCGGCCATGACGAGCCGGACGCCTCCCCCTTCAACGTGGTGAAGGTGCCCATCTCGCCCCATCTTTACGCCGAGGATGCGCGGCGGCGCGCCTATCATGCCGCGCTGGCGGAGGGACGCGACCCCGACGTGTTCCGGCCGCTCTCCATCGCGCCGCCGGCCTCGTGGACCGGCGCGACCCCGCATGCGCCGATGCCGGCGGCCGCCACCATGGCATGCCTGCTGCCCAGGGAGCCGGCGCCCTTCAAGGACGGATGGAGCTGCGGCGGGGCGTTCTCCTGCGAGGCCATCGCCCACAATCCCCGCCTGCCGGTGGAGACAGGCCAGTGCATGCCGACGCAGGACAAGGGCCGCAACAAGGGCATCGTCTCCGGCATGGCCTGCCTCTCCGGCGAGATCGTGCCCGGCAGGGCGCCCTATCTCGATCGGTTCCGCATCCTCCGGCAGATCAACAGCCCTTCGGCGACGGTCTCGCCCACCGCCTACAATTGCCGGCCGGCGAAACTCGGCGTGCCGGGCGGCGCGGCCTATCGCCAGTGCACGCCGGCCGAGCGCGCCTTCTCGGGATTCGCGGCGGGCCAGGCACCGGCGGAAATCTGCGCCCTGGTCGGCGGCAAGGCGTTCGACTTGTGTGTCGCAACCGACAACTTCGCCAAATGCATGGATGCCAGCGTGGTCCGAGGCAACCGGCCGAGCTGTGGCACCGGCCGCTTCTGCCGCGAAGACTTCATGTGCCAGGCCCTGCCGCCAAACATTCCCGGCGTCGCCCCGGTGGCACGGGACAACGGCTTCTGCTCACCCACCTATTTCGTGTTCCAGATGCGCATCGACGGCCATCCGGATCCGATCCAGGGCGTGAAATAGATCCGTCGGGCGGGC
>NZ_JAYRPE010000030.1:0-18472 GCF_041911315.1 Xanthobacter sp.
CCGCGCCGCCCCCGAGACGCCGCCTCCGGTGCCCGCCCCGGCTCCCGCCCGCGAGCCCGACGAGCCGCGTATCCTGAAGTCCGGCATCGTCGGCGGCATGGCCTACACCCTTTATTCGGACGGCTCGATCCAGGCCGAGCTGCCCACGGGCGTGGTCCGCTTCGCCTCGCTGCAGGAACTGCGCGACCACGTGGCCCAGGCCCAGCAGGGCGGCTGAGCGGCACCCGTCGCCCCGCCGGGCGGCGGAGCGGATTTGCCGGATCGGGACGCCCGCTCTATTGAGCGGCAGCGTTCCCCGCCCGGCGAAGCCGGCGCCCAGAGGTCATTCCGTCCGATGTTCCCGCAAGATACCGGCTCGCCCTTCGACGACATCCGCCAGCTCGTCGCCACCCTGCCCGGCCCCAACGAGGGCGCCCGCGAAGCGGCGATCGCCCGGCAGGAACAGCTGGTGAAGCCGCCGGGCGCTTTGGGGCGGCTCGAAGCCATCGCCGCCCATCTCTCCGCCTGGCAGGGCAATTCCATGCCCACGGTCAATCGCCCCATGGTCGCGGTGTTCGCCGCGACCCACGGCGTGGCCGACCGCGGCGTCTCGCCCTATCCCGGCGCCGTGACCAAGCAGATGATGGCCACCTTCACCGCCGGCAAGGCCGCGGTGAACCAGATCTGCGCCACCTTCGACGCCGGATTGCGGGTGTTCGACCTCGCGCTCGACTATCCGACCCCCGACATCACCACGAACGCCGCCCTCGACGAGAAGGCCTGCGCCGCCACCATGGCCTTCGGCATGGAGGCCATTGCCGGCGGCTCGGATCTGCTCTGCCTCGGCGAGATGGGCATCGGCAACACCACGGTCGCCGCCGCGATCTGCCACGGCCTTTATGGGGGCACGGCGGAGGAATGGGTGGGCGCCGGCACCGGCGCCTGCGGCGAGGTGCTGGAGCGCAAGATCGCCGCCGTGCGCGACGCCGTCGCCTTCCACAAGGACCACTTGTCCGATCCGCTGGAAGTGTTGCGCCGCCTCGGCGGGCGGGAGATCGCCGCCATCGCCGGCGCCATCATCGCCGCGCGGCACGAAAAGGTGCCGGTGGTGCTGGACGGCTTTGTAGTGACGGCAGCCGCCGCCGTGCTTCACGCCCTCAACCCGTCCGCCCTCGACCATTGCCTCGCCGGTCATGTCTCGGCGGAGAAGGCCCATCGCCAGTTGCTGGAGCGGCTCGGCCTCGTGCCCCTGCTCGATCTCGGCATGCGGCTGGGCGAAGGTTCGGGCGCCGCGCTCTCCATCGGCGTGGTGAAGGCCGCCGTGGCGTGCCATCGCGGCATGGCGACCTTCGCCGAGGCCGGCGTCTCAGAGGGTTGAACTCAGGCCCCGCGCAAGGTCCGGGCGGGCGGGAACGTCACGCGCGCCCGCGTTCCGCCTCCGGCGCGGCGGGAAAGCTCAAGCTCCCCGCCATGCAGGGCGGCGAGCCCCCGGGCGATGGCGAGGCCAAGGCCCGCGCCACGGCCGGTCGCGAGATCGAGCCGGCTCTCGCGGGCATGGGCGCCGCCCAGCGGCAGCTCACTGTCGGCTATGCCCGGTCCGCTGTCCTCGACGAGGAGGACGGCGCCGCCCTTTGCGTCCACGGCCGCGACGAGTCGTACCTGCCCCTCCAGAGGCGTGAATTTCACTGCGTTTGCCAAGAGGTTGAGGGCGATCTGCCGGATCGCCCGCTCATCGCCCCACAGCCGGGGCGTGCCAAGCCGTTCCAGGGACAGACTGAGGCGCCGCTCCGCCGCGAGGGGGCGCATCATGGCGAGGCAGTCTTCGGCCAGCACATCGAGCCGCACCGGGGTCTCCACCAGCGTGCGGTGCCCACTCTCGATGCGGGCGAGGTCAAGCAGGTCGTCGGCGAGCGCCAGCAGGTGCCGGCCGGCGCCGTGGATGTCGCGGGCATAGCCGGCATAGGCGGGCACACGGTGTGGGCCGAGCACCTCCTCGGCCATCATCTCGGAAAAGCCCATCACGGTGTTGAGCGGGGTGCGCAGCTCGTGGCTCATCTCGGCGAGAAAGCGAGATTTCGCAAGGCTTTCCGCCACCACCCGCCGGCTTTCCGCCTCGGCGGCCAGGGCCCGCGCCTCGGCGGCTGCCCGCTCCGCATCGAGGCGCCGGACATGCTTGGCCACGCGCATGAAGGCGAAGGCCGCGCCTGCGGCGCCCAGGATCGCACCCGCAAACCCCGCGGCAAGACCACCCGCCAGAGCGAGGCCACCAGAGGCGAGGATCGCCAGCAGGATCAAGGCCTTGGACGTGACCGCCGGCGCCGCGAATCCCTCCTCCGCTTGCGCCGGCTCCGGTTGGGAGGCCGCGGCGTTGCCGAGCGGGAGGCAGAGGGGGCCGGACATGCGGCGGGAGCCCTTCGCGGTCGGAGTGTCGGTGGAATCGACGCCCCTGCGTGACGTCACCTTGGCACCGACTCCTGCGGCAGGTGGGTTAACGATTGGTTAACGCCCCCGCCCCATCCTCCCGGCCAACCGTGCGACGCCCATCGCGCAACCGAGGTCGGATCACCCAACCCCATGCGTTTGTTTGATATTCTGCGCGCCATCGCCATCCTCGTCGTGCTCGCCGCCGCCGTGGAAATGCTGTCCCGCGCCGAGCATCTGGACGGGCGCGCCGAGGCCGTGGACGGGGACACGCTGGACATTGCTGGCACCCACGTCCGTCTCGCCGGCATCGACGCGCCGGAGCTGCGCCAGACCTGCGAGAGGGACGGCCACCTTTGGCGCTGCGGGGAGGCGGCGCGGGCTGCACTCGACGAGGCGCTGGCCGGCGGCCCGGTGTCCTGCCGGGCCGAGAAACGCGACAAATACAGGCGGCCATTGGGTTTCTGCACCATCGGCGGCACCGACATCGCCGCGCTGATGGTCCGGAAAGGACTGGCCGTCGCCTATCTGGGCAAGGCCTACCAAGGCGAGGAGGCGGAGGCCCGGGCGGCGCGGCGGGGCCTGTGGGCGGGCACCTTCCAGCCTCCCGCCGACTACCGGGCCGCGCATCCGCGCACGCCCTGAACGCGGAACGGGCGGACGGAACGGGCGGACCTTGCGCGGTCGCCGCAGGCATGGTTTTTCGCTGGCCATAAATGTCACGACAGGGGAAACGCGCCGCCATGAAGCTCTATGACACCAACCGGGCGCCGAACCCGCGCCGGGTTCGCATCTTCCTGGCGGAAAAGGGAATTTCCGTCCCGCTGGTGCCCGTCGACCTGGGCAAGGGCGAGCACAAGAGCACCGAATTCACCGGCCTCAACCCCCGCCAGCGCGTGCCCCTGCTGGTGCTGGACGATGGCACCGCCATCGCCGAAACCATGGCCATCTGCCGTTATTTCGAGGCCTTGCAGCCCGAGCCCAACCTGTTCGGCCACAAGCCGGAGGAGCAGGGGCTGGTGGAAATGTGGCAGCGGCGGGTGGAGCTGGACCTGTTCTATCCCATCATGATGGTGCTGCGGCATCTCAACCCGGCCATGGCCGCGATGGAGGTGCCGCAGGTGCCGGAATGGGGCGAGGCGAACAAGCCCAAGGTCTTGGCCGCGCTCGGCTTTTTCAACGATCAGCTGGCCGACCGGGCATTCGTGGCGGGCTCCCGCTTCTCGGTGGCGGACATCACCATGCTGGTGGCGGTGGATTTCCTGCGGGTGATCCGCACCGAGGTGCCAGAGCACCACACCCACCTCAAGCGCTGGTACGACGTCGTCTCCCAGCGGCCGAGTGCAAAGGCTTGAAATCATGAAGCTAAAGGTGGTGGGTTGCGGCGATGCGTTCGGCTCGGGCGGGCGGGGAAACTCCTGCTACCGCATCGAGACGGACGGGCATGTCGCAACCCTCGACTTCGGTGCCAGTTCACTCGTTCAAATGCACCGGTTCGGCATGGATTCCAGTGCGGTTCGGCAGGTGTTCATCAGCCATCTGCATGGCGATCACTTCGGTGGCCTGCCCTTCCTCCTGCTCGACGGCCAGTTCGTCCACCGCCGGAGCGAGTCGCTGACCATCATCGGCCCACCCGGTACCAAGGTACGGATAGATGCGGCCATGGATGTCCTCTTCCCGAAGATGGCCAGCAATGCCTGGCGGTTCGACTTCGAGGTCAAGGAGGTGGAGCCCGGCTCGACCTCCCGGCACGGCCCCTTCACCCTCACCACCGCCGAGGTGATCCACGGCTCGGGCGCGCCCTCCACCGCGCTCAGGGTCTCGGACGGGACGCGCACCCTCGCCTTCTCCGGCGACACGGAGTGGACGGACGCGCTCCTGCCCATCGCCCATGGCGCCGACCTCTTCATCTGCGAGTGCTTCGCCTTCGCCGGCAGTCCGCACGGCCACATGGCCTATGAGACCATCGCCGCCAGGCGCGAGGCGCTGGGCGCGAAACATATCCTCCTCACCCATATGGGCGACGAGATGTGGGCGCGGCGGGACGAGGTGGACAAGGCCCATTTCACCGTGGCCGAGGACGGGCTTGAGCGCGACATCTGAGGACGACCTCGACGCGCTCGTCGCGCGCATCCGCGCCTGCCGGGTGTGCCGGGAGACGCCGCGCGGGGCGCCCCTGCCGCACACGCCGCGACCGGTGCTGCGGGTGTCCGCCACCGCCTCCATCCTGGTGGCGAGCCAGGCGCCGGGGACGAAGGTGCACCTTTCGGGCCTACCCTTCACCGATGCCTCCGGCGATCGGCTGCGGGCCTGGATGGGGGTGGACAAGGACACCTTCTACGATGCCGCCCACATCGCCATCGCCCCCATGGGCTTCTGCTTTCCGGGGCAGGATGCGGCGGGGGGCGACCTGCCGCCCCGGCGGGAATGCGTCGCCACCTGGCACGACACGCTGTTCGCCACTTTGCCGCCGTTCCGGCTGATCCTCGCGGTGGGGCGGCCGGCGCAGGCCTATCACCTCGCCCGCCTCGGCCTCGCGGCGCATTTGAAGCCGAGCCTGACCGAGACGGTGGCCAACTGGCGGGCGGTACCCGCGGCAGGGGAAAAGCTCGCCCAGCCTGTGGCGGTCTATACCCTGCCCCATCCCTCGTGGCGCAACACCGGCTGGCTGAAGAAGAATCCCTATTTCGAGGCCGAGCTGCTGCCGCAGCTTCAGGCGGACATCGCAAGGGCGCTCGGGCGGGGCTGAGTGGGCGGGCGCTCCGGGAGAACGACGGCCACGCCCTTGCGCAGGCTGCACGCCCTCTCCCCTTGCGGGAGAGGGCTGGGGTGAGGGGTATCGCTCCATTTGCCCCAGCACCGGGATTGCGCGGCCAGCCCCCTCACCCCCGGCCCCTCTCCCGCGAGGGGAGAGGGGAGGCCCCATAACCGCCCTCGCGCCCCGGACGCATGCAGCGCCAGCGGAATGCGAGCCGGGGTCTAGTGCAAGAGTACCGCCGAAGGCGCTTCCGAACCCCACCGCTCACAGGCTTCGTCCCGCTGCGCGGGACTTTTTGCGCTGGTCCTGGGATCAGCGCTCCACCTTCGGTGTCGCTTGTCCGGGGAACTGCTGGCGCAAATACTACCCTCAAGGCAAGAGGCGAGGCTTTGAGCTGTCATCGCCCGGCTTGTCCGGGCGATCCACGGTTGGGCCGGGGCGGGTTTGGCAACAGTGCACAGTCGGAGGAGCGGATCGCCCGGACAAGCCGGGCGATGACGAGCGGAGATTCTGGAACGACACGGGTTGGAGCCGTGCGCGGGGCGGCTTCGCCCTCCCTTCCGGCTCCCACTTTGCTCCTCAAATCCGCAGGCGCGCCCACAGGATGAAGCCGGCGGCGGCCACGGCGGCGGCGCCCACCAGTGCTACGAACAGGGCGGACTGGTCGAGCCACGCCACCGCCGGCACGCACAGGGCCATGAACACGCCGTTCAGCCCCATGCGCCACGACTGGGTGTGCACGCCCGCCACGAAGCTGCCCAGCGCCAGCAGCAGCAGCACGATGAGGCTGGTGGAATCCGCATCCGCCACCGCCTGCACGCTCGGCAGGAACACGAGGTTCATGGCGGCGAGGAAGGCGCCCCAGTGGAGGAGCTGCGTCACCACCAGCCGCACGCGCTGCTCTTTCAGCGCCGCGCGCCGCCAGCCGGCGAAGATGCCCACCGCGCAGCTCGCCACCGCCACGAACTCCCAGAACGTGACCAGCGGCCGACGGGTCATCGCCACATAGGCGACGCCGCCAACCGTAAGGGCGAGGATGGCGAGATAGGGCCCCTCGCGCAGCCAGAAGTCGCGACCTGCGCTCGCGTCCGTGGCTGCGCCACCCGCCGTGCGATTGTCCACCATCCCGGTCTCTCCCGCCTCGCGCCGCGCGCACCCTCTGGACGTGCACCCGCTGGATCGATTCAATCTGGTCGGATCATCCACCCGAACGCAACGGAAGTCCCATGCGTATCCCCAGCACCGATGTCGTGACCGAAATCAGCGGGCTGCGGGTGCTCCTGTGCGCGGCCGACGCGGCGCCCATCGCCAGCGAGGGCGACACGGACGATCTGCTCGGCACGGTGTTCGGCGAGGGGGCGGAGCTCATTGCCATTCCGGCGGCGCGCCTCAGCCCGGACTTCTTCCGGCTGGCGAGCGGGCTTGCGGGGCGCATCACCCAGCGCTTCGTGAACTATCGCCTGCGCCTCGCCGTCATCGGCGACATCTCGGCCCATCTGGCGGTGAGCGGGCCACTGCGCGACTTCGTGCGCGAGGCCAATGGCGGCGAGAGCCTCTGGTTCGTCGGGACGGTGGAGGAATTGACCGAGCGCCTCAAGGGTACGGCCGCGCGGGGATAGCCCCCCGCGCGGCGTTGATCTCGCCTCAGGCGGCAGCGGCTTGGTCCACCGGATGCAGCATGCGCGAGGAGACCGCGATGCGGTTCCAAACATTGATGGTGCCGATGGCGATGGTGAGCTTGGCGATCTCCTCGGGCGAGAATTCCGCCGTCACGGCCGCATAGGCGCTGTCGGGAATGCCGGTCTGCGCGATGAGCGTCACGCTCTCGATCCAGTCCAGCGCCGCCCGGTCGCGGGCGCTGTAGAGGGGCGATTCGCGCCACGCGGTGAGCATGTGGAGATGCTGGGCGGGAATGCCGTCGGCGAGCGACTCCTTCACATGCATGTCGATGCAATAGGCGCAGCCGTTGATCTGCGACGCGCGCAGCTTGACCAGATGCAGGAGGCGCTTCTCCAGCCCCGACTTCATCACCGCCCCGTCGAGCGCGCGCACGGCGGCATAAAGGGCGGGGGCGGCCTCGGCCACGTTCATCCTGGGTTCCATGCCTCTCTCCTGTCTGCTCTCGGATTTGCGATCCCGCCAGCCTCTGGCCGAGAATCATGGATATATTATATCGATGATTATCGAGGTAGGAAAGAGGCCGGCCGGTGGTGGGCCCGAGGCAGCATCCGGAGCGCGCATGAGGCGGTTGGGAGACGGGGTGGAGGCGGCGCTGCACTGCGCGCTGGTGCTGTGCTGGCTGGAGCCGGGCAAGGTGCTGCCGGGCAAGAGCCTCGCCGAGATGCACGGCCTGTCCGAGAGCTACCTGCTCAAGCACATGCGCGCCCTCACCGAGGCCGGCCTCGTGGAAGCCCTGCCCGGCCCGCGCGGCGGCTACCGGCTGGCGCGGCGCCCAGGCGAGATCACGCTGCTCGACATCGTGGAGGCCATCGACGGCAAAGAGCCCGCCTTCACCTGCAAGGAAATCCGCCGGCGCGGCCCGGGCAAGTCCAAGGACCCCTGCGCCTACAAGACCGACTGCTTCATCAAGCGCCGGATGCTGGCGGCGGAAGAGCTGTGGCGCCAGTCGCTGCGCGCGCAGACCCTCGCCGATCTCGCGCAGGATGGCGAAGCGCTGATCGACGCCGAGAGCCAGAAGACCATCGCCGCCTTCGTGCGCGAGGCCCAGCGCTAGGCGCCGCGACACTGCGGAACTTCGCCGCCGCTTGCCCGTTGTGCTCGCAGCCCGGTGCGTATTTGCGCGGGTGATCGCCCAAGGACAGACCACCGTTCCACCCGTAGCCCCCACGGATGGATGCGCGCCGGCGCATGAGGCGGCTCGGCGGGGTGATTTGGGCCTGCGACACCAGAACAACCGGCGACAACGCCAACCGAAAGGAAACGTCCCATGGCACAGTCCAAGACTTTGCAGGATCTATTCTCCGAGACGCTGAAGGACATCTATTACGCGGAAAAGCAGATCCTGAAGGCGCTGCCCAAGATGGCCAAATCGGCCCAGTCCGAGGAGCTCAAGGCCGCCTTCCTCACCCATCAGGAGCAGACGGAAGGCCAGATCGAGCGCCTGGAACAGGTGTTCGAGATGATGGGGAAGGCGGCACGCGGCAAGCACTGCCCGGCCATCGTCGGCATCGTGGACGAGGGCAAGGAGATCATGGAGGACTTCGCCGGCACCGACGCGCTGGATGCCGGCCTCCTCTCCGCCGCCCAGGCGGTGGAGCATTACGAGATCGCCCGCTACGGCACGCTGAAGACCTGGGCCGCCCAGCTCGGCCTCGCCGATGCGGTGCCCCTGCTGGAGGCGACCCTGAAGGAGGAGAAGGAGACCGACCAGCTCCTCACCCGCCTCGCCTCCGCCGACGTGAACAAGAAGGCGGCCTGACGCGGCCCACCCGGCGCCCGCTCCGGCGGGCGCCGGATGTTATGAAAGAGCGGCCCGCTCCGGCGGGCGTCGGATGTCACGAAAGAGCGGCCCGCTCCGGCGGGTGCCGGCTTCATGAGAGGGGGCGTCCTTGCGCTGGCATTCGTCGCCCCGCGCCCTATGCTCCGGATCAAGATTCACCGGAGAGTCCTGCCCGCGCCCCCGCGCGGACCAGGGACGACAGGGACGCGATGCGAGACTTCCGCTGCCTCTACCGCCACGATTTCCTGCGCATTGCGGCCTGCGTGCCGCGCGGAGCCGTCGCGGACCCGAGCTTCGCCGTTGCCGAGACGCTGGAGATGGCCACCCAAGGCCATGAGGACGGCGTCGCCGTGATGCTCTTCCCCGAGCTGGGCCTGTCCTCCTACGCCATCGACGATTTGCTGTTCCAGGCCCCGCTGCTGGATGCGGTGGAGGGCGCGCTCGCGACCCTCGTCGCCGCCTCGCAGGATCTCTCCCCCGTGCTGGCGGTGGGCGCGCCGCTGCGCCATCAGGGGCGGCTCTACAACACGGCGGTGGTGATCCATGGCGGCACCATCCTCGGCGTGGTGCCGAAGAGCTACCCGCCCAACTACCGCGAGTTCTACGAGCGCCGCCACTTCACCCCCGGCCTCGACGAGCACGGCGGCTTCATCCGCCTGCTGGGCGAAGACGTGCCGTTCGGCGTGGACCTCCTGTTCCGGTCCGAGGGGGAGGTGCCGTTCACCTTCCATGTGGAGATTTGCGAGGACGTGTGGGTGCCCCTGCCGCCCTCCACGCGGGCCGCGCTCGCCGGCGCGGAAGTGCTGCTGAACCTCTCCGCCAGCAACATCACCATCGGCAAGGCGGAATCCCGCCGCCTGCTGTGCGGCTCGCAATCCGCCCGCTGCGTCGCCGCCTATGCCTATTCGGCGGCGGGGCCGGGGGAATCCACCACCGATCTCGCCTGGGACGGCCACGCCGCCATCTTCGAATATGGCGACACCCTCGCCGAGGCGGAGCGCTTCGCCCCCGACGCGACCATGGCGGTGGCGGACATCGACCTCGGCCGCCTCCGGCAGGAGCGCATGCGGGTGAACACGTTCGGGGAGTGCGCGCGATTGGAGCGCGACAGCGCCCCGCCCTTCCGCACTGCCCAATTCGCCTACGAGCCGCCCGCTGAGTCCGTGCGCCTCGCGCGCGATGTGGCGCGCTTCCCCTTCGTGCCCAACGATCCGGCGCGCCTCACGGAAGACTGCTACGAGGCCTACAACATCCAGGTGCAGGGCCTCGCCCAGCGCCTCGCCTCGACAGGCATGTCGCGGGTGGTCATCGGCGTCTCGGGCGGTCTTGATTCCACGCAGGCCCTCATCGTCGCCGTGCGCGCCATGGACCGCGTCGGCCATCCCCGCTCCAACGTGCTGGCCTATACCCTGCCGGGCTTCGCCACCTCCGACGAGACCAAGGGCAACGCCTGGGCGCTGATGCGCGCGCTCGGGGTGAGCGCCGAGGAGATCGACATCCGCCCCGCCGCGCGGCAGATGCTGGCCGATCTCGGCCACCCCTTCGCCGAGGGGCAGGCGGCCTATGACGTGACCTTCGAGAATGTGCAGGCGGGCCTGCGCACGGACTATCTGTTCCGCCTCGCCAACCACCATCGCGGCCTCGTGGTGGGCACCGGCGACCTCTCCGAGCTGGGGCTCGGCTGGTGCACCTATGGCGTCGGGGACCAGATGTCCCACTACAACGTCAACGCCTCGGTGCCGAAGACGCTGATCCAGCACCTCATCCGCTTCGTCGCCGCCTCCGGCGACGTGAGCGAGGAGACCGCCAGCATCCTCCACGCCATCCTCTCAACCGAGATTTCCCCGGAGCTGGTGCCGGCCACCGAGGGGGGCACCATCCAGTCCACCCAGAGCATCATCGGCCCCTACCCGCTCCAGGACTTCACGCTCTTCTACCTGACCCGCTACGGCTTTCCGCCGTCCAAGATCGCCTTCCTCGCCGAGCACGCCTGGGCGGACAGGGACGCGGGGCGCTGGCCGCGGGGCATTCCCGAGGGCGAGAAGCGGGCCTATGACCTCGCCGAAATCCGGCGCTGGATGAAGGTGTTCCTCTCGCGCTTCTTCACCAGCCAGTTCAAGCGCTCGGCGCTGCCCAACGGGCCGAAGATCTCCTCCGGTGGCTCCCTCTCCCCCCGCGGCGACTGGCGCCAGCCCTCCGACAGCGGGCCGGGCGTGTGGCTCGCCGAGCTGGAGCGCAACGTCCCGGAGGCGTAGGGGGAAAGGCGCGGCTCCCGTCCTTGCGCCGTGAGACCGCGCACCGCGCGAACCTTCGGAGGCCGCGCCCCACGCCGGAACGGCCAAAGGCGCAATTGCAGACCCGGAAAGCCCGAAGGCGCTCCCGGGGCGGCCGGCTGGTCGTCCGCGGGCGTGTGTCATCTACGGCTCAGGTCATGCTTCAGCCTGAAATAGCGGGACCGCAACAGACAACCGGCCGCACTTTCGTGACCCCATTGTTTTCGCATTTTGCGACGAATTTCCTGATATTTATCAAGATGTTATTCGTCGTTTGACGGCACTTTGCACTGTCGCTGGCGCGCGGCCGGGCTATGCTCAGCCTCTGCCGCCGTCACGGCGGAAGACCTGTGGAGGGCTGCATGGCAACCGTCGCGATCAACTGGTCTTGGGGCGCCCACGACACCATCGATTTCGATCCGGCAACCGACACGCTCGACTTCGGCTGGATCGGCGCTGACAGCTTCACCATCACCGAGGTCAACGGGTCGGTCGTCATCGATCTGCCCGGCAACAACCACAGCTACACGCTGAAGGGGGTCTCCCTTTCGGATCTCTCCCTGGCCAACGTCACCGGCCATGATGCCTCGATGTTCGCCGAGTGGAGCGACGCCCTTGCCGCGAGCCACGCCATCACCGGCGGCGTCAACGACATCATCGCCGTGGCGCACGGCACCGACACCGTGCTGACCTTCGATCCCAAGCACGACACGCTGGATTTTTCCGGCCTCACGGCGGGCGACGTCGCCATTGCCGAGGCCAACGGCTCGGTCGTGATCTTCCTGCCCAAGTCGCAGCAGACCTACATCCTCGAAGGCGTCAGCCTCGCAGACCTCTCCATCGGCAACATCAAGGGCGCCGACGGCGCGCTCCTCGCCGAGTGGAGCGGCGCCCTCACCGCCGCCGATACCACGGGCAGCGTGAGCGCCAAGGCCAGCCTCGCCACGTCAGCCGGCGCGACGGACGGCACCACCTACGGGGTGGGCTGGCAGTGGAACACGCAGCAGGTGATCTCCTTCGACCCCGCCCACGACAAGCTCGATTTCGGCTGGCTCCAGCCACAGGATTTCTCGCTGGCCGAGGTGAACGGCTCCCTCGTCATCATTTTCGCCGCCAACCAGCAGACCATCACCCTCGAGGGCGTGACCCTCGCCGACCTCACGCCGGACGACATCATCGGCAAGACCAGCTTCGTCACCGATGCCTGGGCCGAGGCCATCGCCGAGGCCAAGGGGGAGACGACCGGCAGCGGCACGGCGGGCACGACGCCGCCCCAGGTGATCGAGGCGCCGGACTGGTCCTCCGACACGGTCTATACGGCGGGCGATCAGGTCACGGTGGGCCATGTGGTCTACGAGGCCAAGTGGTGGACCCTCGGCAGCGATCCCGAGCACGATTACGGCCCCACCGGCTCCGGCCATGTCTGGACCAGGGTCGGCTACTCCGATCTCACCCCCGTGGCCCCCGAGACGCCGCAGGATGTCCACGCCGCCACCACCACCGAGACCTCCGTGACCCTGACCTGGGACGCGGCGGAAGTGTTCGGCGTCGGCACGGTTTCACAATACGCCATCTATCAGGACGGCGAGCTGATCGGCACCACCGACCAGCGCAGCTTCAAGGTGGCGGGGCTGGACGCGGACACGCCCTACAAGTTCAGCATCGTTGCCGTGGACGAGGCCGGCGCCTCGCACCCCTCTTCGGCGATTTCCGTCACCACCGATCCCGTCGGCACGGATGCGACGGACCACCAGGTGTTCTCGCCCTACGTGGACCTCTCCGTGGTCTCGAGCGCGGCGGACCTGATGCAGGACGTGAGCGAGGCCGGCATCCACGCCGTCACCCTCGCCTTCGTGGTGGGCACCGGCAGCAACGAGATCGGCTGGGCCGGCCTCGGCTCCGGGAACACGCTCGCCGACGGCAGCTCGGTCGCCTCGGTGGTCCAGGATCTGAAGGCCCATGGCGTGGACGTGACCATCTCCTTCGGCGGCGGTCATGGGGAAGAGCCGGCGCTCTACTACACGGATGCCAACGCGCTCACCGCCGCCTACCAGTCGGTGATCGACACCTACGGCGTGAAGTCCCTCGACTTCGACGTGGAGGGCGACGCCCTCACCAACGACGCCGCCAACGCCCTGCGCAATGAGGCGCTCGCGGCGCTGGAGAAAGCCAATCCCGACCTCTCGGTCTCCTTCACCCTGCCGGCGCTCCCCACTGGCCTGACGCAGGACGACATCAAGCTGCTGGCCGACGCCCATGCCGCCGGGGTGGAGATCGACACCGTCAACCTCATGGTGATGAACTACGGCGTGGGGAACGATTCCGGCGACATGGGGCAGGATGCCATCGACGCGGCCGAAGCCACCATCGCCCAGCTGCATGACCTCGGCATCGACGCCAAGGTGGGCATCACCCCCATGGTCGGCATCAACGACGTGCAGAGCGAGGTCTTCACCCTGCAGGATGCGCAACAGCTGGTGGATTTTGCGGATGGCAACGACCACATCGCCTCGCTCGCCATGTGGTCGCTCGGCCGCGACCACGGGGATGTGGTCGGCCACATGACCTACGACAACAGCGGCGTGGCCCAGCACGACTGGGACTTCGCCAAGATCTTCGCGACGGTCTGATCGTTGCGGAAGACGGCCGCCTACGGCGTCTCGAACACCCGCCCCTCGCCGTCGCCCTCGATCCGCTCGGAGCGCGGCGAGAGTGTCCGGCGGAAGGCGGCGGGGGTGGCGCCGAAGCGGGCCTTGAAGGCGCGGCCGAAATGGGAGCCGTCGGCAAAGCCGAGGTCGGCGGCGATGCGGGCGGCGGAAAAGCGCGTGTTGGCCAGCATCCAGCGCGCATGGCGCAGCCTGAGCGCCAGATAGCTCTCCTGCGGGCTTTCCCGCAGGCGGTCCGCGAACAGCCGTTCCAGCTGCCGTACGCCGACGCCGAGGGCGTCCGCAATGTCGGCGATGGCCAAAGGCTCGGCGAGGTTCTGCTCCATCAGCAGCAGGGCGCGGGAGACGCGGGCGTCGTCCACCGTCCCCTCCGCCCGGCGCGGGGCGGGCTGGGCGCTCTCGGCCGCGCGAGGGCGGTCGATGAGGAGAATGTTGAGCGCTTTCTGGGCCGTGGCGGCGCCGAGATGCTCGGTGACGAGGCGGGCGGCGAGGTCCGCCACGCCCGCGCCGCCGGAGCAGGTGATGCGATCGCCATCCACCACGAACAGCTGGTCCGCCACCGGCACAAGGGTGGGGAATTCATCCAGGAAATCGCGGTAGTGATACCAGCTCACGCAGCATTTGCGCTGCGCCATGAGCCCCAGCCGGCACAGCAGGAACGAGCCGGTGCACACGCCGATGAGCGGCACGCCCGCCGCCGCCGCGCGCCTGAGATACGCCGCCAGAGGGTCGGCCTGCGCCGGCACCCCGCGCAGCAGCCCGCCCACCGCCACGATGTAGTCGAACGCCTTCGGGTCCAAGAGGTCCGCGGTGGGCTGGATGTCGATGCCGCAGGACGAGCGGACCGGGCGCAGGCGCGGGCTCATCACCTGCCAGGAGCAGTCGATGGGGCGGGAGCGGTCGCCCTTGTCGGCGGCGAGGCGCAGCATGTCCACGAAGCTGGAAAAGGCCGTCAGCGTGAAGTTGGGCAGCAGCACGAACCCCACCCTGAGCTTGGCGGACGGGCCGGGACGGGTAGAAAGAACGTGTCGCATCTGTTCCAGACGAAAGTCGCAAGGGGACGAGCAGGCGCCCCCGCCGGCAAGCATGATGAAGCTTCGCCCCGCCCTGGATGCGGGTCAAGTGATGCGCGACAAGTATTTGAAAAAGCGGTAGAATAATCGCACCGTTCCCGGAGGGAGACGGATGACCAGCGTGTTCGACCTGTTCAAGATCGGCATCGGGCCGTCCTCGTCCCACACCGTGGGGCCGATGGTGGCGGCGCGCCGCTTCCGGGAGGCGCTCCCCGCTGGCACCGCTCGCATCACTGCCGAGCTGTTCGGCTCGCTGGCCTGGACCGGCAAGGGCCACGGTTCCAACCGGGCCATCGCGCTCGGCCTCATGGGCGCGCGGCCCGAGACGCTCGACCCGGACGACGTGCCGGCGCTGGTGGCGCGGCTCTTCATCCGCAAGTCCATCGAGGTGGAGGGCGCGCGGATCGCCTTCGATCCCGAGGCCGATCTCATCTTCGATTTCGACACGCTGATGCCGCTGCACTCCAACGCCATGCGCTTCCGCGCCTATGACGCGGACGGCGCGCGGCTCGACGAACGGGTCTTCTATTCCATCGGCGGCGGCTTCGTGGTGGCGGAGGGCGAGCCGCGCGAGCCGGAGGCGGTGGAGGTGCCCCACCCGTTCGCCACGGCGTCCGAACTGCTCTCCGCCTGCGCCCGCACGGGCCTCACCATCGCCGGCCTGCAGATGGCCAATGAATGCGCGCTGCGCCCGGCGGAAGAGGTGGGGGAGAAGCTCGACGCGATCCTCGCCGCCATGTTCGCGTCCATCGATCGTGGCCTCGCGCAGGAGGGCACCTTGCCCGGCAGCCTGCGCGTGCGGCGGCGGGCCAAGGCGATCCGCGACCAACTGGAGGCGGACCGCCACGCCAACCGCCGGCCGCCCCACGAGATCATGGATTGGGTCTCGGTCTTCGCCATGGCGGTGAACGAGGAGAATGCCGCCGGCGGGCGCATCGTCACCGCCCCCACCAATGGCGCGGCCGGCATCGTGCCGGCGGTGCTGCGCTATGTCCGCGACATCTGCCCGGACACGACCCACGCCCAGCTGCGCGCGTTCCTGCTGACCGCCGCGGCGGTGGGGGCGCTCATCAAGCGCAACGCCTCCATCTCCGGCGCGGAGGTGGGTTGCCAGGGCGAAGTCGGCTCCGCCGCCGCCATGGCAGCGGCGGGGCTCGCCTGCGTACTCGGGGCGAGCCCGGCGCAGATCGAGAATGCCGCCGAGATCGCCATGGAGCACCATCTCGGCATGACGTGCGACCCCATCGGCGGGCTGGTGCAGATCCCCTGCATCGAGCGCAACGCCTTCGGCGCCAACAAGGCCATCGCCGCCGCCTCCCTCGCGCTCCGGGGCGACGGGGTGCATCACGTCTCGCTGGATCAGGTCATCGAGACCATGCGCCAGACCGGGGCGGACATGCAGTCCAAATACAAGGAGACCTCGCAGGGAGGTCTCGCGGTGAACGTCCCGGAGTGCTGAGCCGCCGCCCTCTCCCCATGCGGAAGAGGGGCGGGGCGAGGGGTGTCCGCCCCCTTTGCCATGATGCCGGGAAAACCGGGGAAGCCCCCATGCCCGCCCCCGTCTCCCGCGACGGGCGAGGGAAATCTGTGTCCGAATGACCCCCAAACGAGGAAACCGCCCATGACCCTCCACATATCCCCCGCCCCGGCCGGCGACGCCGCCGTGTTCGACGCCATCCGCGCGGAGCTTCGGCGCCAGCAGGATCAGATCGAGCTGATCGCCTCCGAGAACATCGTGTCCGAGGCGGTGCTGAAGGCGCAGGGCTCGGTGCTCACCAACAAGTATGCCGAGGGCCTGCCGGGCAAGCGCTACTACGGCGGCTGCGAGCATGTGGACGTGGTGGAGGAGATCGCCATCGACCGCGCCAAGGCGCTGTTCGGGGCGGGCTTTGCCAATGTGCAGCCCCATTCGGGCGCGCAGGCCAATGCCGCCGTGCTGATGGCGGTGCTCAAGCCCGGCGATACCCTGCTCGGCATGTCGCTGGCGGCCGGCGGCCACCTCACCCACGGGGCGCCGCCCACCCTCTCCGGCAAATGGTTCAACGCCATCGGCTACGGCGTCGCGCCGGACACCGCCCTGATCGACTACGAGGCGGTGGAGCGACTGGCGCGGGAACACCAGCCCAAGCTCATCATCGCTGGCGGTTCGTCCTATCCGCGCATCATCGATTTCGCCCGCTTCCGCGCCATCGCCGATCAGGTGGGCGCGCTGCTGATGGTGGATGCCGCCCACTATGCCGGGCTCATCGCCGCCGGAGCCTATCCGTCCCCCTTCCCCCACGCCCATATGGTGACCACCACCACCCACAAGACCCTGCGCGGCCCGCGCGGCGGCCTGATCCTCACCAATGACGAGGCGCTGGCGAAGAAGCTCAATTCGGCTGTTTTCCCCGGCCTGCAGGGCGGCCCGCTGATGCACGTGATCGCCGCCAAGGCGGTGGCGTTCGGCGAGGCGCTGACACCGGAGTTCCGCGCCTATGCCACGCTGGTGGTCGCGAATGCCCGGGCGCTGGCGGCCCGGCTGTCGCAGCGCGGCGCGGCCATCGTCTCCGGTGGCACCGACAGCCATATGGTGCTGGTGGATCTGCGCCCCTTCGGCGTCACCGGCAAGGCGGCGGAAGCCGCGCTGGAGCGGGCCGGCCTGACCTGCAACAAGAACGGCATTCCGTTCGATCCGGAGAAGCCGGCCGTCACGTCCGGCATCCGCCTCGGCACCCCCGCCGGCACCACGCGCGGCTTCGGCGTCGCCGAGTTCGAGACGGTGGCCGACCTGATCGCCGACGTGCTCACCGGCCTCGCGGCCAACGGCGCCGAAGCCAACGGCAAGGCCGAAGTCGCGGCGCGCGCGACCGTGCGCGACATCTGCGCCCGCTTCCCGCTGTACGCGGGAATGTGAGGGGCGATGCACCGCCCTCCTCCCCTCTCCCCGCGCGGGAGAGGGGCCGGGGGTGAGGGGGGCGGGCCTTTCCCGAAAGCGCCGGCTCGTCCCCTGTCGGCGGAATACCCCTCCGCACGGGGAGCGAGGGTAGCCGTGGAGCGCCCTCGCCCCACCATTGCGTCGGCGGCGGGGGTTGCGCATGGTGGCGGCCCATGGATGCCGCAGAGTGAGCGCATGAGCCTGCTTTCCGCCCGAGATCTTGCCGCCGATATCCGGTCCGGCCGCACCACGCCTGAAGCCGTGCTTGAGCAGGTCGCCGCCGCCATCGCCGCGCACGAAAGCGAGGTCGGGGCCTTCGTGACACTCGATCTCGATTCGGCCCGCGCCGCCGCCCGCGCGCGCGGGCTTGCGGCGACGCCGCTCTCCGGCCTGCCGGTGGGGGTGAAGGACATCCTCGACACCCGCGACCTGCCCACCACCTACGGCAGCCCCATCTATGCCGGCTACCGCCCCCGCACCGACGCGCCGGTGGTGGCCATGACCCGCCGCGCCGGCGGCCTCGTCGTGGGGAAGACCGAGACCACCGAGTTCGCCTTCCTCCAGCCGACGCGCACGCGCAATCCGCGCCGCCTCACCTTCTCCCCCGGCGGTTCCTCGGCGGGGTCGGCTGCGGCGGTGGCGGCGGGGATGCTGCCGCTGGCGCTCGGCACCCAGACCGGCGGCTCGGTGATCCGCCCGGCCGCCTTCTGCGGCGTCACCGGCTATAAGCCCACCTTCCGCCTGCTGCCGACGCTGGGCATGAAGACCTTCTCCTGGCATCTCGACACCGTTGGCCTGTTCGGCGCGCGGGTGCGCGACGTGGCCTTCGCGGCCGATGCCATCGCCGGCCGCGGCCTCGACATCGGGGACGAGACCGCCGAAGCGCCACGCATCGCCATCGTGCGCACCGCCCGCGCCAGCGCCG
>NZ_JAYRPE010000031.1:0-20843 GCF_041911315.1 Xanthobacter sp.
CGCAGCGCCGGGGCCGAGCCCGGCCCGGTCGCCTACGGGCGCGGTGGCACCAGCCCCACGGTGACCGACGCCAATCTGGTGTTGGGCTATCTCAACCCGCATGCCTTGGTCAGCGGCGAGCTGAAGCTGGACATGGACGGTGCCCGCGCCGCCATCGCCGCGCTGGGCGAGAGGGTCGGCCTTCCGGCCATCGAGACCGCCTATGGCATCCACGCCATTGCCGACGCGACCATGCTGCGCGCCCTGCGCGGCGTCTCCTCCGAGAAGGGCCGCGATCCGGCGCAATACGCCATGCTGGCCATCGGCGGCAACGGGCCTGTGCATGCCTGCTCGCTGGCTCAGGCGGCGGGCATGACCCACATCGTGGTGCCGCCCGTGGCCGGGCTGTTCAGCGCGCTGGGCATGTTGTTTGCCGACGTGGAGCACCAGTTGGTCCAGGCCTTCTATCGCCGCCTGGACGAGACGGACCTGACGCGCCTGGAGGAGGCCTTTGCGCCCTTGCGCGCCCGTGGCCTGGAGATGCTCCGCGCCGAAGGCTTCGCCACGCCGGATCGGCAGAGCGTCAGCCTGTTCGCGGACCTGCGCTACATGGGCCAGACGACGCCCCTGACCCTGCCGGTGCCGGATGGCGCCGACGCTTTGGAGAAGCTGGCGGCCGCCTTCCATACCGAGCATGCCGGCGTGTTCGGCTATGCTTCGCCGCACGAGCCGATCCAGTTCGTCTCGCTCAAATTGGTGTGCCGTGGCGTGCCCGAGCATCCGCGCATGCCCGACCAGGCCCGGCGCAGCGCCGAGAAGACGGCCACCGCCCATGTGCGTCGTGCTTATTTCGGCCCGGAGGGCTGGTTCGATACACCCGTGGTACCGCGTGCGGCACTGGCCGCCGGCGCCATGTCCGGGCCGCTGATCGTCGAGGAATACGACACCACCATCGTCGTCCTGCCCGGCTGGAGCGCAGCCCTCGACAGCTGGAACAACGTCCTCGTCACACGCAGCGCAGCGTGAGGGAGCCTGACATGACGATCATCGATCCCGTCCGCCGCGAACTCTTGAAGAACGCCCTCATCACCACCGCCGACAACGCGCTGGTGATGGTCACGCGTACGGCGCGCACCTCCAACGTCAAGAACAGCATGGATTTCTCCGCCGCCATCTGCGACGGCCGGGGCCGGCTGGTGGCGCAGGGGCTCGCCGTGCCGGTGCACCTGGGCGTGGTGATGCCGGCGTTGGACGCCTGCCTCGCCCATTTCGGCGAGGATGTGCGCGAAGGCGACGTGCTGGCCAGCAACGATCCCTATTCGGGATGCAGCCACCTCAACGACATCTTCACCTTCAAGCCGGTCTATGTGAAGGGCCGGCGCATCGCCTTCGTGAGCCTGATCCTGCACCATTCGGACCTCGGTGGCCGGGTGCCCGGCGGCAACGCCGCCGACAGCATGGAGATCTTCGAGGAGGGACTGCGCATTCCCCCGCTGAAGATCGTCGAGGCGGGCAAGCCCAACGAGACGCTCATGCGCATCATCGAGTTCAACACCCGCGTGCCGGACCGGGTGATGGGCGACGTGCGGGCGCAGCTCGCCGCCCTCGACCAGGCCGCGGCCGAAGTGGAAAAGCTCGCCGCCACCTGGGATCCGGATGTCCTCGATGCCTATCTGGACGACCTCATCGACTATGCCGAGACGCTTACCCGCGCCGATCTTGCGGCGCTGCCGAACGGTTCCGTGGAGTTCGTGGAGTGGAATGATGACGACGGCGTCGGCAACGGCCCGATCCGCATCCACCTGAAGCTCACCAAGACTGGCAGCGAGATCGAGGCCGACCTCACCGGCACCGACGACGACAAGGGCGGCGCCGTCCATTGCAACCGCGCCTTCACCGTCTCCTGCGTCTATGCCGCCATCCGCACCGTGCTCGGCGCGTCCATTCCCAACAATGCCGGCCTTTACCGCGCCATCACGGTCAAGACCCGGCCGGGCACCTTCGTGGACGTGCGCTATCCCGCGGCGGTGGGCTCACGCGGCCAGGTGGGCTTCCGCCTGCGCTCCATCGTGCTGGGCGCGCTCGCCACCTTGCTGCCGGGCCGCCTGCCGGCCTGCGCCGGCGGCTCGGAATTCGCCATCGCAGCCTCGGGCAACGATGCGGCGGGCCGACGTTTCCTGCATCTGGAGTTCCACAACAACACCGGCCTCGGTGGCGGTCCGGACAGCGATGGCCAGGATGCCGGACCCTACTGCATCGGCAACCTCGCCAATGTGCCGGTGGAACTGATCGAGGCCGAGCATCCTCTGCGCATCGAGGAATATGCCTTCCTCCCCGACACCGGTGGTGCCGGCCAGTATCGCGGCGCTCTGGGCATGGTGCGGCAGTATCGGCTGCTGGTGGACGACGTGCAGGTGCAGGTGCGCTCCGACCGCTTCACCTCCCAGCCCTGGGGCCTGTTCGGAGGGGGACCGGGCGCGGGCGCCAAGTCCATCCTGAACCCCGGCCCGGATGCCCAGCCGCTGCCGTCCAAATTCACCCGCCGGTTCAAGAGCGGCGACGTCCTGCGCTTCGAGATGGCTGGGGCCGGCGGCTACGGCGAGCCGGCCGCCCGCGATGTGGCGCGGATCGCCGAGGATCTGCACCAGGAAAAGCTCACCCCCGAATACGTGCGGAAGACTTATCCCGAAGGGGCTTCCGCGCCGAACGCCTGATGGCCCGAAACGTCAGATCAAAGGCCGTGGCGCCGCATCAGTCGCCGCGGCGTGGCGCCCCTCTTTTGCGAGCTGTGTTGATCCCTTGGCCTGGGTAGGGATGGCGGGGATTGAACATCAGGACGTCCGGTGCAGCGAATCTCTCCGGTCGGGCGGTTCTGGCGCGTCCTCCAGCCCATAGACCGCGCGCGCCGCGGCAGCGCTGACATAACCGAACGCCACATCGCGGCGCACCGCGTCACGATCACGGGAGCGGGGGTCGCCATAGCCGCCGCCACCCGCCGAGGTGCACACGAGGCAGGCCCCCGGCTCCAGCACCACGCCGCTGTCGTGCACGCCCAGACGGTGCTCACTGCTGTTGGCTTGGGCAATACGGTAGTCGTGGCCTGCCCCGTCCGCGCCACCGCCGGTACCGAAGGGCGGCACCAGCACGCCCTCGCCCGAGGCGTTGAGCACCGCCGGCGTGGTGCCATCATAGCGCAGCCGCATCAGCCCGCCGAGGCCGCCGCGCTGCTGCCCGGCGCCGCCGGTGTCGGGCGCCAGGGCATACTCCTCCACCACCAGCGGATAGGAGGCCTCGGTGCGCTCGATGGAGGGCGAGGGCGTGCCGCCGGGATTGTGCAGGCCGCCGAGGTTGGGCCAGCCGTCGTGATCGCGATTGCCGCCGGTGCCGCCCTTGTTGAAGAAATAGTGCCAGATGAAGGGCCGCCCCTGCCGGTCCACACCGGCCAAGGCGAAGCGGAAGCGGCGGGCGAAGCCGCCGATGGCACGCTCCGGATCGGCGCCCCCCAGCGCCTGGAGCACCGCCTCGATGAGCGCGCAGGCGGTGGAGGAGGTGCAGGCCCCCACGGGGGCGGGCAGCACCGGGTCCAGGAGGCTGCCGGGCCGGGTGCGGATCTCGATGCCGCGGGCGCTGCCGTCATTCAGGCCCTGCTCATCGCCGCTGAAATAGAGAAAGGCCACCATCACCGCCGCGCGGGTGTTGGCATAGGGGCTGTTGATGAAGGCCGGTACCTGGTCGGGGCATTGGGTCAGGTCCACCACCGCGCGCCCGTCCTCCAGGGTGACGATGACGGGAATGGGAAGCAGGTGGCCGGGCGCCGGCTCGTATTCCATGCAGCTGCGCCCCTCGTACCGGCCCTGGCGACAGCCGCGCAGCATCTGCCGCATGATCGCCTCGCCGCCGTCCAGCACCGCGCAGACGCAGGCCTCGATTTCCTCGGCGTCATAGCGCCGGAACAGCTCTTCCAGCCGCGCCGCGCCGGCCTTTACGGCCGCGAGCTGCGCCATCAGGTCGCCTTCCAGGTCCTCCGGCCGGCGGGAATTGCTGGCCACCATCCGCAGCACGTCGCGGCGCACGCCGCCGCGCGCCGCCAGCTTTACCGGCGGGATGCGCAGCCCCTCGTGCCAGATCTCGCGGGCGGCGGCGCTGTAGCCGCCCGCCGACAGGCCGCCGATGTCGCCCTGGTGGGCCCTGAGCGCCACCCAGAAGCGCAGCCTTCCGCCCTGGAAGAAGGGCATGGCCAGCGTCACGTCCGGCAGATGGCTGCCGCCCCAGAACGGGTCATTGGCCATCAGGATGTCGCCGTCGGCGAGGTCGTCCTCGAAGGCCTCCGCCATCAGCCGGACCGCCAGCGGCATGGCGCCCATGTGGATGGGTACGCGCTCGGCCTGTGAGACGGTCTGGATGTCGGAGGACAGCAGGACGGCGGAGAAATCCTGATTCTGGTTGAGGATGGGCGAGAAGCACGTATGCGTCATCGTCTCCACCATCTCCTCCGTCACCGCCTTCAGCTTGTGGCGGACCACCGCTAGTGTCAGAGGGTTCAGCATGCCCGGTCTCCCGCGGGGGCGGCGGCGTCGGATAGGCAGAGGCTGCCGGTGGCATCGAGGGTGGCCGTGCTGCCCGGCAACACCAGGACCGAGGTGGCCGCGGAATCGATCAGCGCCGGCCCGGCGATGACCATGCCGCGGCGGATCTCCTCGAACCAATAGACCGGCGCCATCACCGCCGCGCCAATGAAGATGCGGCGTTCCCCGGTGCGTGCCGCCGCGCAGTCCACGCCGCCCGCCGGTGCCGCGTCGAGCACGGGCAGGGCGAGCTTGGGCAGCGTGTTGAACACCGCGACGCGGCAGGTCTCCACGATGCCCGGCTCGCCAGGATGGGTGTGGTGGTAGAGGTCCTCATAGGTCGCGACGAAGCGCCGTTCGAGATCGGCCGCGGTGTCGTCCGGCTCGAGCGGCACCGGGATTGTGTGCACCTGCCGCTCGTAGCGGCAGTCGGCGAAGCGGCGCACATGGATGTCGCCTGCATGGCCGCCCCGACTGCGAGATGTCTCCAGCGCCGCGCGGCCCTCGACTTCCAGGGCGCCGAACACCTGCGCCAGCCGGCCGTCGTGCAGGTCGCGGATGGGCGCGTTGACAGTCTGCTGGAGATCCTGCCGCACGTCCGCCGCCAGGAACCCCAGCGCGGAGAGCACCGAAGCCATGGCCGGGATGATGGCGGTGGGGATCTCCAGCTCGCGCGCGACCGCATTGGCGTGCAGCCCGCCGGCGCCGCCGAACGACATCAGCGCGAAATCGCGCGGGTCCATGCCGCGTCGCACGGTGGCGAGGCGGATCCCCTCGGTGATGCGCGAGGTGGCGAGCACGTGGATGGCATAGGCGGCCTCGTCCACGCCGATGCCCAGCGGGGCCGCGATCTCCTGCGTGATGACCGCCCGCGCCGCCGCCACGTCTAGTCGCATCCGCCCGCCGAGGAAGGTCTCGCCGGAGATGAAGCCGAGCACAAGATTGGCGTCGGTCAGCGTCGCTCGCGTGCCGCCCTTGCCGAAGCAGGCCGGGCCGGGCACGGCGCCGGCGCTCATGGGGCCGATGTCCAGCATGCCCCCGGCATCGATGCGGGCGATGCTGCCGCCGCCGATGCCGAGGGGATTGATCTCGATGGCGGGGGCCGCGATGCGCAGGCCCGCCAGCTCGGCGCGGTTGCGCTCCACCGGGACACCGTCCTGGATGATGCAGATGTCGGTGCTGGTGCCCCCGGTGTCATAGGTCACCAGTTGCGGCAGGCCGAGGGCGCGGGCATAGAGTGCGCCGGCCATGGCGCCGCCCGCCGGGCCGCTGGTCACCGCCCCCACCGCCCGCGTGCCGGCCTCGGCGACCGGCAGCACACCGCCGTTGGACTGCATCACCTGCACCGGCACGGTGATGCCGCGCTCGGTCAGCCGCCCGAACAGGCGGTTCAGATAGGTCTTGAGGCCGGGGCCCACATAGCCGTTCACCACCGCCGTGGAGAGCCGGTCATATTCGCCCTCCCGCCCGAGGATCTCGTGGCCCAGCGAGATGAAGGGCTCCCAGCCGGTGGCGGCGATGGCCGCGCGCACCGCCTGCTCGTGCGCGGGCCGGCGGTGGGCATGGAGGAAGCAGACGACGACCCCGTCCAC
The DNA here is from genome assembly GCF_041911315.1 of Xanthobacter sp. Classification (NCBI taxonomy): domain Bacteria; kingdom Pseudomonadati; phylum Pseudomonadota; class Alphaproteobacteria; order Hyphomicrobiales; family Xanthobacteraceae; genus Xanthobacter; species Xanthobacter sp. The sequence continues at coordinate 6,137 of NZ_JAYRPE010000031.1, forward strand.
ACCGGCCGCGCGTAGGGTGGCGATGGCCGCGTCCAGGCTCTCGGGGTCGAGCGGCAGCACGGCTGTGCCGTCCGGCGCGACGCGCTCGCGCACCTCCAGCCGCAACGGCCGGGGAATGACCGGCGTGGGCGGGGCGGTGCGCAGCGCATAGCGGTTGTCGCGCGCCCCCTCCCGCAGCTCCAGTAGGTCGCGAAAGCCCTGGGTGGTAATGAGCCCGAGGCGCGCACCGCGCCGCTCCACCAGGATGTTGGTGGCCACCGTGGTGCCATGGATGAACAGCTCGATGCCCGGCAGGAGGGTATCCAGCGTCAGTTCCAGTTCGTCTGCCAGCAGTTTCAGCGCGTCCAGCACGCCGCGCGAGGGATCGTCCGGCGTCGAGGGCGTCTTGACGAAGCGCAGGCCCCTCAGCGGGTCGGCCGCCACGAGGTCCGTGAAGGTTCCGCCCACGTCGACCCCGATCATCATGAGCAGGCTATCCGGTCGCCAGCCATCCAACGCATGCGCCTGAAACTCCCGTTCTGATGTCGTGGGACAATCTGCAGGCGGCGGGATCGATCTCACAATTGCAATCTGATATCGATCATGATGCCGAAGTGAGATACCTTTCAGCAGCTCCCAGCCCGAGCGCCCGCCCATGAACCTCACGTCGCTCCGCTATTTCGTCGCCGTGGTGGAGGCCGGCTCCATGCGCGAGGCTGCCGAAGGGCTGCATGTGGCGCAGTCCGCGCTCAGCCGGCAGATCCAGAACCTGGAGCAGGCGTTCGGCGCGCCGCTGCTGTCGCGCCTGCCGCGCGGCATCGCCCCCACCATGGCCGGGCGCGTGCTGCTGCGGCATGCGCGGGACACCCTCTCCGCCGTCGCCATGGCCCATGACGAGATCGCCGCCTTGCAGGGGCTGCGTCGGGGCGAAATCCGCATCGCCACCATCGATCCGCTGGCGGAGGACATCCTGCCTGGCCTCATCACCCGCTTCCAGGCCCGCCACGCGGACATCTCCTTCGATGTCCGCGTCGGCAATACCCGCCAGGTGCAGGGGCTGGTGCGTGAAGGGCTGGCGGAAATCGGCATCGGCTATAACCCGCCGCCCGACCTGGACCTCGCCGTGCTCACCGCCGTGGACCAGCCGCTGACGGCTTTCGTCGCGCCGGACCATCCGCTCGCCGCGCATGCCGCCATCGCGCTGGAGGCGCTGGAGGGCTGCCGGCTCATCCTGCCGCCCGCCCGCTCGCCGACGCGGCGACTGATCGACGAGGCCATGCGGCGCCAGGGCGTCACCGCGCGGGTGACGGTGGAGAGCGATTCCGTGGCGCTGCGCCTGAACACTGCCGCGCGCACGCAGGCGGTGGCGCTGCTGGCGGAACTGTCCGGCCGCACCGCGGTGGCGCAGGGCCGGCTGGCGGGCGTGCCCATTGCCGACCCGGCCGTGGAGAACGGCAGCATCCAGATCTTCGCCCTCAAGGCGCGCCAGCGCTCCCGCGCCGTCACCGCCTTCCTGCGCGGCCTCCAGATGGCCATCCGCCACGCACGGTGAACATCGGCGGCACCGTAAGGCGAGGAACCTATGCGAGGGGCGTCACGCTCGATTTCTTCCGGCGAGGAAAGCTCACCGACAACGCATTCATCGATCCCTTCAATGGGCGTTTCCGGGGTGAATGCCTGAACGCCCACTGGCTTCTGACGCTTGCCGACGCGGCGGAAAAGATGGAGGCTTAGCTCAGAGACTACGACGAGGATCGGCTGCGTGGGGCCGCCGGCCATAACCCTCCGATCATGTTGCAGAACTCCGGCGGCGCCCCAGCCCACCGCCGTGACCAAGGCCGGAAAATCCAACTTCCAGCGGTCCAACGAATGGTCCCGGATCACCTTGGCGGGACAAACAATGGTGTGGAATTTATTTCGCGGCTTAAGGCAGGTTTTCACGGGTCGTGTAGTCAAGAAAATTGACGTCACAATCGGTGGTGGAGGCGTAACAATTTCGCTCCGCCTTAAGGAAGGACGTGACAGAGATTTATACGTCGTTCTCGTGCGGAACGCTGGGAATTATCTCAGCTATGACCCAATGGAACTGGCCGAGTTTGAAACACTTTTCAGTGCCATGCAGGAAATTCGAATCGCTGCGACGAGATCACCAGACTTGGCTATCCGCTCCAACCGTCCGTAGCTCGCTGGCCGACACAATCTGCCGTCCCGCTCGATCCCGCCCATTTCCAGCAAATCCCGATTGTGTCTACCGGGGACCACCACGAGCGAATGCAGGTGCTGGAGCAGATGCCAGGGCACGATTTCTCGCGACCGGGATTTTTTATTGTATTTCAGGTGTTTATGAAATTTTGTTGGTGGAGCCGAGGGGAATCGAACCCCTGACCTCTGCAGTGCGATTGCAGCGCTCTCCCATCTGAGCTACGGCCCCGAACCGTGGGAGGCGCCATTTATGATTTGGGGCCCCATGCTGTCAAGCGGGGAAAATCCCGGTGAGGACGGGATTTTCCGGCTGTCCACCGTTCCGCGTCACGTCCCTTGCGGTCCGGCCGTGCGCTGGCCTCTCAGCACCACGTAGATGGCCGGGATGACCAGCACGGTCAACGCCGTGGACGAGGCGAGGCCGAACAGCAGGGAGATGGCGAGGCCCTGGAAGATCGGGTCCGTCAGGATCACCGCTGCGCCGATCATCGCCGCCAAAGCGGTCAGGAGGATGGGCTTGAACCTTATAGCTCCGGCCTCCAGCAACACTTCCTCGAGCGGACGGCCGGGTGTGCGGGCGTGGCGGATGAAGTCCACCAGCAGGATGGAGTTGCGCACGATGATGCCGGCCAGGGCGATGAAGCCGATCATGGAAGTGGCCGAGAAGGGCGCGCCGAACAGCCAGTGGCCGGTCATGATTCCTATGAATGTCAATGGGATAGGCGTCAGGATGACAAGCGGCAGCTTGAACGAGCCGAACTGCGCCACCACCAGGATGTAGATGCCGAGGATGGCGACGATGAAGGCCCCGCCCATGTCGCGGAACGTCACCCACGTCACCTCCCATTCGCCGTCCCACAGGAGGGTCGGCTTCGCCTCGTCGGAGGGCTGGCCGTGGAGGGCGATGACAGGCTTGGGCAAGCCGCCGAAATCCATGTTTTCCAAGGCCTTGGACACAGCCATCATGCCATAGACGGGAGCCTCGTAGGCGCCGGCGAGGTCGGCCGTGACCATCTCGGCGGGGCGGCCGTTGTGGCGGAAGATGGGGAAGGAGGCGGGTTCGCGGACGACGCGGACCACGTCGCCAAGTTCCACCACCCCGCGCCCGCCGGGCAGGGCGTTGGCAGGCACGGGCGTCGCCAGGGTGCGTTCGTCTACAGCCTTGTTTCCCTTTGACATTTCGAGCCGGATTGGGATCGGCGCCCGGCCGCCGCCGCGGTGGGAATAGCCCAGGGTGCCGCCGGCGAAGATACCGCGGATGGCGTCGTACACATCCCCTTGTTCCACCTTGTAGAATTCGAGGTTGTCCTGGTCGATGGCCAGGCGGACGCGCTCCCCGGGGGTGCCGAAGCTGTCGTCTACGTCCACGATAAAGGGAACACTTTCAAAGGCTTGGCGCACCTTTCGGGCGACCGCGCGGCGGGTGTCCGGGTCGGGGCCGTAGATCTCGGCGAGGAGGGTCGCGAGCACCGGCGGACCCGGCGGCGGCTCCACCACCTTGAGCGATGAGCCCGGCGGAAGTGCGATTGATTTCAATCGGTTACGGACGTCGAGCGCAATCTCGTGGCTGGTGCGGGCGCGCTCGCCCTTCTCCTTCAGGTTGATCTGGATGTCGCCCTGCTTGGGGGCGGCCCGGAGGCCGTAGTGGCGCACCAAGCCGTTGAAATTGAAGGGCGCGGCGGTGCCGGCATGGGTCTGGAAGGAAACCGACTCCGGCAGGTCTGAAAGCGCGTTCACCATGGCATTCAGGGTGGAATCGGTGCGTTCCACAGGGGTGTCAGTTGGCATGTCCAGAATGACGGCCAGTTCGGTCTTGTTGTCGAACGGAAGCAGCTTCACCGTCACCGCGTGGGTGTAGAAGAGGCTGAGGGAGGCGAGGGTCGCCACCCCCACGGTGGCGAGGAAGGCGCCCGAGCGGGCGCGGGAGGCGAGGATGGGGCGGGCCACCCTGACATAGAAGCGTCCCAGCCGGCCGCCGTCGGCAGCTTCGCCATGGTCGCCGCCATGGGTGCCGCCATCACCGTGCCCCGCCCGGCCGGCGATCCTGAGCATCAGCCAGGGGGTGAGGACGACGGCGACGAAGAAGGAGAAGACCATCGCCGCCGAGGCGTTGGCCGGGATGGGGCTCATGTAGGGGCCCATCATGCCGGAGACGAACAGCATGGGCAGCAGCGCCGCCACCACGGTCAGCGTGGCGACGATGGTGGGATTGCCCACCTCGGCCACCGCGTCGATGGCGCCCTGCGCGCGGGAACGCCCGTCCTTCATGGCCCAGTGGCGGGCGATGTTCTCGATGACGACGATGGCGTCGTCCACCAGGATGCCGATGGAGAAGATGAGCGCGAACAGGCTCACGCGGTTCAGCGTGTAGCCCATGAGGCGGGCGGCGAAGAGGGTGAGCAGGATGGTGGTGGGGATGACCACCGCCACCACCAGCGCCTCGCGCCAGCCGATGGCGAAGCCCACCAGCACGACGATGGAGACGGTGGCGAGGCCGAGATGCAGCAGCAGCTCGTTGGCCTTCTCGTTGGCGCTCTCGCCGTAATTGCGGGTGACCTTCACCTCCACGTCGGCGGGGAGGGTGGAGCCGTTTGCGGCCTTGATCTGGTTGAGCACCTCCTCGGCGATGACCACCGCATTGGTGCCGGGGCGCTTGGCGATGGCGAGCGACACCGCCGGGCGCCGGGTGAGGCCATCCGGCCCCTTCTCGATATGGGTGACGTAGTGCTCGGCCGGCTGGGTGGCGAGGGTCACATTGGCCACGTCGCGCACATAGACAGGGCGCCCATCGCGGGAGGTGAGGAGGATGCCGCCGATCTCGGAGGGGGTTTGCAGGGTCTGGCCGGCAACGAGGGTGCGCTGGCCATTGGCCTCGCGCACGGTGCCGGTGTTGAAGGTGCGGTTGGCGCCTTCGAGCTTGCCCTGCAACTGGGCAAGCGTGATGCCGTAGAGGGAGAGGCGCTCGGGATCGGGCGCGACGCGTATTTCCTCCGGCTGCTCGCCCACGATGTAGGTGAGGCCGATATCGGGCAGCTTGGAGATGTCGGCCTGAAGCTCCCGCGCCACGCGGGTGAGGTCGTTGGCGGTCCAGCGGCTCGCGGCCTCGGGCTTGGGCACGAGGGTGAGCACGAGGATGGCCACGTCGTCGATGGAGCGGCCGACGATCAGCGGCTCGGTGATGCCCACCGGGATGCGGTCGAGATTGGCGCGCACCTTCTCGTGCACGCGCAGGATGGCGGCATCCGGGCTGGTGCCGGTGAGGAAGCGCGCGGTGACGACCACGCCGTCGTCCTCGGTCTGCGAATAGACGTGCTCCACCCCGTCGATGGCCTTGACGATGGTTTCCAGCGGCTCGGTGACGAGCTTCACCGCATCCTCGGCCTTCAGCCCCTGGGCCGAGACGCGGATGTCCACCATGGGCACGGAAATCTGCGGCTCCTCCTCGCGCGGCAAAGTGACGAGCGCGATGAGGCCGAAGGCGAAGGCCGCGAGCAGCAGCAGCGGGGTGAGGGGGGAGGCGATGAAGGTGCGCGTCAGCACGCCGGCGATGCCGAGGGGGCGGGTCTCGCCCGAATGGGTCTCGCCCGAATGGGGCACGCCGTGGGAGGTCTCGCTCATGGTCAGCGCCCCGCCGCGGAGATCACGTCCCCGTCCTTGAGGCCGGTGAGAATTTCCACCCGTTCGCCATCATCGCCGGCAAACCGCTCGCCGAGAATGACGGGCACGTCGAGCGGCCCGTCTGTGGTGGCCAGCGTCACATAATCGATGCCGTGCTGGGTCCGGATGAGGGCGGCCGGAACCGCCAGCACCGCGCGCTTGCCGATCTCCACCCACACCAGCGTGCGCTCGTTGACGAAGTAGTTGCCGAGGTCGTTCACCTCCACGTCGGCCATGACGCGGCCGGCGGAAATCTCCGGATAGACCTTCACGATGCGGCCCGGCCGGGCGGTGGCGGGAGAGCCGGCCTTGTCCTGCGAAATGCCGCGCTCGCCGATGCGCACCGTGCCGCCCTCGCGGATGGAGGCGGCGTGACGCTCCGGCAAGGAGAGCCTGAGGTAATAGGGGCCCGAGGCGACTCGGGCGATCTCGTCGCCGGCCAGCACCACGCTGCCGGGCGTCACCGGAACGGTGAGGACGCGGCCATCGGCGGGCGCGATCACGGCGCCCTCGCGGGCACGCTGGAGCACCACCGCGCGGTCGGCCTGCGAGGCCGTGACCTGGTTGGTGGCGACATCGAACTGGGTCTTTGCCGTATCGAGCCGCGCCTGGCTGGCGACGCCGCGGGCGACGAGCTGCTGGGCGCGATCCAGTTCGATCTTCGCATTGTCGAGCTGGGAGGTCAGCTCCTTGATCCTGGCGTCGGCGGCATTGAGAGAGAGGGCGTTCTTGTCGTCCACCACGAGGGCGATCTCGTCGCCCTCCTTCACGCTGTCGCCCTCGGAGACGGAGACGGCACGCACGGTGCCGCCGATGCGGGCGCGGGCGGGCACCACGGTGCGGCTCTTGACCTCGCCGAAGACGCCCTTCAGCTCCGGCACCTCCACATTGCGCACGGTGAAATCGGCGGCGCGGGCGGTGCCGGGGAAGGCGCCATACGCAGGCAAAAGGGCAGCCATCGCCACCGCGAAGGCCGCGGCGGGCGGGATGAAGCGCAGGGACATGGTGGCTCTCTCTGCCCGGCCTCGCGCCGGGCGGGGGTCAGAAACGGGAGTTCAGGTGAAGGCGACGCCGGGCTTCACGCCCAGCTTCTTCAAGAGGATGGCCGCCGGGCAGAAGCCGGTGACGGACGCCTGCATCAGGTTCGCGCCCACGAAGGCGGTGAGCCAGAAGAAATAGGGCGACACGGTGAGGCCGAGGCCGAGCGAGGCCAGCACCATGAAACCCGCAAACATCATGACGATGCGATCGACAGACATTATCCTGCTCCCGAGATCCTGCTTCGTTGAGGCGCTCTTTCGGGCGTTCCTTCCGTGCGGGGCGTCCCGCGTTGCCATTGCATCTAACATTCGATTATCATAAATTCAAGACTATGAATGTTGTCGAGATGATCCCCGCTTCGGAGCGGGCCGCCGAACTGATGCGCAGCCTGTCCCACCCGCAGCGCCTGCTGGTTCTGTGCGCGCTGGTGGACGGCGAGAAATCCGTCGCGCAGTTGCGCGACGAACTCGCCATCGAGCAGGTGCCCATGTCGCAGCAACTCATGCGCCTGCGCTCGGATGGGCTGGTCGAGGCACGCCGCGAAGGCACCAGCGTGTTCTATCGCATCGCGCGCGAGGAGGTGCTGGCAGTGATCGCCGCCCTTCACAAGGCGTTCTGCCCGAACCGGGTGGAGTGCTGAGGGGAGAGCGCGGCGCGGACCGGATGCGCCTTTGTTGCCCCCCGTACGATTGGGGCCTCCGCCTGTCCCGGGAACCACTCCCGCGCCCCGGACGCATGGAGCGTCAGCGGAATGGTTCCACAGAGGCCGTCATGGCCGGGCTTGTCCCGGCCATCCACGTGGAGCGGCTAGGGACGGCTGTCCAGCGAATGTACCATCGGCCCGACGTGGATGCCCGGCACAAGGCCGGGCATGACGAGGGAGTTGCGGCGAGGCTCCGTCGAGCACGCCAGACAGGCCTTAAGCCGGCCGCCACACCGCCGTGCGCTTGATCTCCATATCCTCCAGCTCCCGCGTCACCGGAACCGAGTATTCCGCGAGCTTTACCAGCCGGTCCTTGGGCAGATAGGTGCGGCCGGGGTCGCCGATGAGCACGGAGGCGCCGCGCGCGGCGAGGGCGAGGAGCCAGGCGAACACCTTCTCCGAAAGATCGCGCTCATAGGCGATGTCGCCGGCGAGCACCGTGTCCCAGCCGTCATCCCGCCCGATGAGGTCGTCCTGCACGGGGGAGAGGGCGACGCCGTTCGCCGCCCCATTGAGGGCGATGGCCGCCACCGCGAAGGGGTCGATGTCGGCGCACGTCACCGAGGTCGCCCCCGCCTTCATGGCGGCGATGCCCACGAGCCCGGAGCCGGAGGCGAAATCCAGCACGCGCTTGCCGCGCACCGTCTCGGGATGGTCCAGCACATGCCGGGCGAGGGCCTGCCCGCCGGCCCAGGCGAAGGCCCAGAAGGGCGGCGGCAGGCCGAGTTCGCCCAGCTCCTCCTCCGTGCGATGCCAGATGGGCACCGCTTCGTCGGCCACATGCAGCGAGACCTCCGGCACCAGCGGCACCGGGCGCAGGCGCGTCTCGGCGCGGATGAAGGCGTTCGGGTCGGTGATGGGGCGGCTCACCCCTTGATGCCGCCCATGGCGCAGACGAGGGCCCATTCCTCGTCCGTCACCGGCTGCACCGAGAGGCGGGAGAATTTCATCAGCGCCATTTCGGCAAGGCGCGGCTCGGCCTTCACGGCGGCGAGGGTGACGGGGGTCTTCAGCGGCTTCACCGCCTTGATGTCCACCATCACGAACTTGCCGGTGGGGTCGGAGGGGTCCGGGTAGGCCTCCTTGATCACCTCGACGATGCCGACGATCTCCTTGCCCTCGTTGGAATGGTAGAAGAAGCCGGTGTCGCCGATCTTCATGGCGAGCATCTGCTGCTTGGCGAGGTGGTTGCGCACCCCGTCCCAGTGGGTGCCCTTGGCCCCCGCCTTCACCTGCATCTCCCAGGACCATTTGAAGGGTTCGGACTTGTAGAGCCAGTGGGCCATGGCAATGCTCGCGTTCGCAATCGATGGTTCGGATGTGCCGCGTCCCGCCTTGCTTGGCAAGGCATGATGGCAAGGATTGCGTGTTGCGGCCGAGGCCTTAATGTCCGCCGCCGGCGGCGCGGACGGGCGCCGCACCACGAGGAAACGCACCATGGTCTATGAGATTGCCACGCTCGACATCAAGGAAGGGTCCGAAGCCGCCTTCGAGGCGGCGGTGAAGGAGGCGGCGCCCTATTTCCAGAAGTCGCGCGGCTGCCGCGGGATGGCGCTGGAGCGCTGCGTGGAGACGCCCTCGCGCTATTACCTCGTGGTCACATGGGACAGCGTGGAAGACCACATGGTCCACTTCCGCAATTCGCCCGAATTCCAGGAATGGCGCCGCCTCGCCGGCCCCCACTTCGCCAATCCGCCGTCGGTGGAGCACACCAGCGTGACGGCCACCTACTTCTGATCGCGGTCCCGCCCCCTCCGGCAGGGGGCGGGCCCCTACGCAGTTTCCCGGACTTGATGGCTATTCCCGATCGTACATAGCTTGTTCCATCTCAATGCTCCGGCGCACGCCCTTTGCCAACGTGCCGGATCGCCCGTTTGGGGCGCGACGCATTTTTGGAGGCTTGCCGTGGCGATCGCTTCCGGGACGGACCCCGCGTCCGATGGTCCTGCCGCCTTTTTCCGTGCCCAGCATGCCGCCTTCGGCGCGACCCTGGGCGCCCATGCGGGCTCGGCCGAGATCGTCGACCGCATCTGGATGCAGGCCTTCTCCAGCTACGAGCACAATGTGACCGAGCAGACGAAGGATCTGCCGCCGCTCGCCTGCCACAAGGGCTGCGGCACCTGCTGCCGCATCCAGGTGGCGGCGACCATGCCCGAGGTGCTGATGGTGGCGCGCTATGTCCGCGCCATGGCCGAGGGCTTCCGCAAGGTGGGCATCGACCTTCCCGCCCGCCTCGCCGCCGCGCAGGCCACCGCGCCCGCCGCCTCCGGCACCATGGCGCTGGGCGGGGAATGCCCGTTCCTCGCCGAGGGCATCTGCGTGATCTATCCGGTGCGCCCGCTGGCCTGCCGCGGCCACGTCTCCTTCGATGCCGAGGCCTGCATCGCCGCGCTGGAGGGGGAGGCGGACGAGGTGCCGGTCTCCGAGAGCCACCGCACGGTGCGGGCGCTGGTGCAGGGGGCGCTGCAATCGGCCCTGCGCGATGCCGGCAAGCCGTGGGCGCTCTACGACCTGCTCGGCGCCCTGCGCATCGCCCTCGCCCACCCCGACGCCGAGGCCGCCTTCCGCGCTGGCGAGGATGTGCTCGACCCCGCCATCATCGCTCATGTGAGCCGCGAGGAGATGGGCCGCACCTTCGACCGGCTGAAATCCTGAAGCCCGCGCGGCGCCTTTCCCATGTGCCATCATCGCCCGCCCTGTGCGGGCGATCCACCGAGCCGCCAGAAGAGTGCCCGGACTTCTGCGAGCCGACGCGCGGATGGGTGGATCCCCCGGACGAGCCGGGGGATGACGCTTGTGAAAGGGGCGATGACTGCGTGAACACCGAGCCGTGGGATGACGGCTGTGAGAGGCGGCACGGGCTCCGGCCTCCCCCCCCTCTTCGCTCACTCCGCCCTTTGCGGCCGGGCCATCAGCGCCTCGATGGCGCCGTCGATGCCGAGGCGGCCGGCGAGCACCGCGTCCACGGCGGCGCTGACGGGAACATCCACGCCCTTGGCCGCCGCCATCTCCACCAGCACGCTGGCGGTGAAGGCGCCTTCCGCCAGCTTTCCCGCCACCGCCTCCCCCGCACCCAGCGCGCGGCCGAAGGCGAAGTTGCGCGATTGCGGGCCGGAGGTGGTGAGGATCAGGTCGCCGAGGCCGGAGAGGCCGGTAATCGTCTCCGGCCGCGCGCCATAGGCGGCGCCGAAGCGCATGAGTTCGGCGAAGCCCCGCGCCACCAGGGCCGCGGCGGCGCTCGCCCCCAGCCTGCGGCCGGCGACGATGCCGGCGGCAATGGCCAGCACATTCTTCGCCGCCCCGCCGATCTCGGCGCCGCGCACGTCGGTGGAGTGATAGAGCCGGAGCGTGGAAGAGCCCAGCGCCTGCGCAAGGTCCTTCGCCAGCGCGCCGTCGCCCGCCGCCAGCGTCACCGCCGTGGGCAGGCCCGCCGCCACGTCGGTGGCGAAGCTGGGGCCGGAGAGCACGGCGGGGCGGGCGCCGGGCAGGGCCTCGGCGATCACCTCGCTCATGAAGGCGCGGGTGCCGCGCTCGATGCCCTTGGCGCAGCAGATGACGGGCAGTCCCGCCGGCACGCGGGAGCCGAGATGCCCCAGCGCCTCCCGGCAGGCCTGCGCCGGCACCACCAGCAGCACGGCGTCGCAATCGGCGATCAAATCGAGGTCGGAGACGGGGGAGACGGCGGGATCAAGCGCGATGCCCGGCAAATCGGCCCGGTTCTCGCGGGCCGCCACCATGTCGGCCATGGCCCCGGCGTCGCGTCCCCACAGCACCACCTCGCGGCCGGCGCGGGCGGCGGCATTGGCGAGGGCGGTGCCCCAGGCACCCGCGCCCATCACGCCGATGCGGCGAAAGCTGGAACCCGACACCGTTTCAGGCCCGCGCGGTGGCGGAGGCGGCGGCCGCCGGATCGAGCGGCCAGCGGGCGCGCGGGCTCACGTCGAGCCGGTCGCGGATGCCACGGGCGAGCCGCTCGGCCCCGGCCCAGGCGATCATGGCGCCGTTGTCGGTGCACAGCACCGGCGCCGGCATGGCGAAGCGGGTGTTCAGCTCCGCCGCCACCTTGGCGAGGCTTTCGCGGATCATGCCGTTGGCGGCGACGCCACCGGCCACCACCAAAGCGGTGGGGCCGCGCCCCAGCCGGTCGCGGAAGGCGCGGGCGCCGGCGCGCACGCGGTCGGCGATGAGGTCCACCACCGCCGCCTGGAAGCTGGCGCACAGATCCGCCACGTCCTCGTCGGAGAGGGGGGCGAGGCGGTCCGCCTCCAGCCGCACCGCGGTCTTGAGGCCGGAAAGGGAGAAATCGGGCTCGCGCCGCCCCATGAGTGGGCGCGGGAAGGCGAAGCGGGCGGAATAGCCGTGCTTGGCCTGCTCCTCCACCTGCGGGCCGCCCGGATAGGGCAGGCTCAGCATCTTCGCCACCTTGTCGAAGGCTTCGCCCACCGCATCGTCCAAAGTGGTGCCAAGGCGGGTGTATTTGCCCACATCCTCGATGGCGAGAAGCTGGGTGTGCCCGCCGGAGACGAGGAGCAGCAGGTAGGGGAAGGCGACGCCATCGGTGAGGCGGGCGGTGAGGGCGTGGGCTTCCAGATGGTTCACCGCCACCAGCGGCTTCTTCGCCGCGAGCGCGATGGCCTTGGCGGTGGTGAGGCCGACGATGACCCCGCCGATGAGGCCCGGGCCGGCCGCCGCCGCGATGCCGGACAGCTCGGAATAATCCACGTTCGCCTGCCGCATGGCCTCGGCGATCACATGGTCCAGCACCTCCACATGGGCGCGCGCCGCGATCTCCGGCACCACGCCGCCATAGGGCGAATGGATTTCCACCTGCGAGCGGATGACGTTGGAGCGGATGTCCGACGCGCCCGAGGGCGAGCGCGTCACCACCGCGGCCGACGTCTCGTCGCACGTGGTCTCGATGCCGAGCACCATGAGATCGGGCAAACTCACATCCTCCCAGGCTATTGCGCGCCGCCATTGCGCTGCGCCGCAACGCCGCCTATCCCGTTTCGAATCCCTCGCGCATTCTACGCATCCCTGAACGAGAATACGAAATTGGAAGAAATGTCCGGCGGAAAATCCCCTGTTCTGCGCATCGGCACCCGTGGCAGCCCGCTTGCTTTGTGGCAGGCCCATGCGGTGCAGGCGGCCCTGGCTGAGGCGCTGAACGTCGCGCCCGCCGAGGTCGCCGTCGAGGTCATCCGCACCACCGGCGACCAGATCCAGGACCGGGCATTGTCCGAGGCCGGCGGCAAGGGGCTCTTCACCAAGGAGCTGGAGGAAGCGCTGCTGGACGGCCGCGTGGACCTCGCCGTGCATTCCGCCAAGGACGTGGCCACCTACCTGCCCGAGGGCCTGCACCTCGCCGGCTACCTGCCGCGCGCCGACGTGCGCGATGCGCTGATCCTGAAATCCGGCGCCGGCCTCGCCGATCTGCCGGCCGGCGCGCGGGTCGGCACGGCCTCGCTCCGGCGGGAGGCGCAATTGCGGCGCCTGCGGCCGGACCTCAAGGTCGAATTGCTGCGCGGCAACGTCCACACCCGCCTCGCGCGGGTGCGGGACGGGGATTTCGACGGCACGCTTCTCGCCCTCGCCGGCCTCACCCGGCTCGGCCTCGCCGAGGCGGCGAGCGCGGTGCTGGCGACATCGGAATTCCTGCCGGCGGTGGGGCAGGGGGCCGTGGCCATCGAATGCCGCGTGCATGACCCCGCCACCAACGCCGCCATCGCCGCCATCGCCTGCCGCGACACCGGCATCGCGCTGGCCGCCGAGCGCGCGTTCCTGACCGCGCTTGATGGCTCCTGCCGCACCCCCATCGCCGGCCTTGCCCGGGTGGAGGGCGACCAGGTGCGCCTCTCCGGCCTCGTCATGACGCCCGATGGCTCGGACGCGGCGGAAGCCTCCGGCGCGGCACCCATTGCCGATGCAGCCGCGCTGGGCACCGCGCTGGGCACCGAGCTGCGCGTCAGCGCCCCGGCCAAAGCGCTGGGATTGTGAGTTTCCGGCGCGGTCCTTTCGGTCGCGCCTTAGTTCGGGTTTCGGGCGCGGCTTCCGCCGCGTCCGGTGTTTTCGGCGCGGCAGGTGTCGCGTCGGCCGTTGTTCTGCCCCGTTCTTCCGCTCGATTGATTCTTCAGATGCATGTTCTCGTCACAAGGCCGCTGCCCGCGGCGAACCAGACCGCCAAGCGTCTTAAGGCGCTGGGGCATGATGTGACCGTCGATCCCATGCTGCGGATCGCCCCCACCACGACACCATTGCCGGACCGCCCGTTCGATGCGGTGGCCTTTACCTCCATCAACGGGGTGACGGCCTTCGCCGCCCACCCGGACGGCAAGCGCTTCCTGCATCTGCCGGCCTTCGCGGTGGGGCCGCGCACGGCCAAGGAGGCCCGCGCCATCGGCTTTGCCCAGGTGACGGATTGCGACGGCGACGCCTCGGCGCTGGCCGGGCGCATCGCGGCGGTGCTCCCGTCCGGCGCGCGGGTGCTGAACCCGGCGGGGGAGGACCGCGCCGCCGATCTCGCCGGCCTGCTCGCCGCCCCCGGCATCTCGCTGGACCTCGCCATCGTCTATGCCGCCGAACCGGCCGATGCGTTGAGCGAGGAGGCCCGTGCGGCGCTGGCGAGCGGAACCGTTAAGGCCGCGCTGCACTTCTCCCAGCGGACGGTGAAGACGCTGCTCAGGTGCGTCGAAGGCGCGGGGCTTAACGACGCGTTGACCGGTGTGAGGGAACTGTGCCTTTCCGAGCAGGTGGCCGAGCCGTTCGTTCGCAAGGGTCTGGCGGTGGAGGTCGCCGCCGCACCCAATGAGGACGCGCTGTTCGCGCTGCTGTGACGCGGCTGTGAGGGACGGGGGCGGGCGCCGCGGTTGCGGCCCGGCCCCGGCCGGTCTATCCCGGTCCCGAAGACGGGTCCGAACCCAATAGGGAGGCACGAGCGACGCCGATGGCCACCAATACGCCGGCGAGCGACGATCCGAAGGCGGAGAACTTCTCCTCCCGACCGCCCCGCACCCCGCCCACGCTCGATCTGAAGGCGCAGGAAATCGCGTCCGAGCCCAAGCCGGCCGCTCCGGCCGCCCAGAAGCCCGCGGCCGCTCCGGCGGCCCAGAAGCCCGCGGCCGGCGC
>NZ_JAYRPE010000032.1:0-5485 GCF_041911315.1 Xanthobacter sp.
GCCGAGCGGGTGGCGCAGGGCGCGCTCTCCCCGGCCGCCCGCGCCGTCGCCGGCTGGCTCGCCGCCGCAGAGGTGCGGGACGCGTCGGCGCCGACGCTTCTCCATAACGATTTCAAGCTCGACAACGTGCTGCTGGACCCGGCCACCCGCGCCCCCGTCGCCGTGGTGGACTGGGACATGGGCACCCGTGGCGACCCGCTGTTCGACCTCGCGACACTGCTCAGCTACTGGACCGAGGCCGGCGACCCGCCGTGCATGCACGAGCTGGCGCAGATGCCCACGGCCCGCCCCGGCTTCCTGACGCGGGCCGAAGCGGCGGATGCCTATGCCCGCGCCACCGGCCGGGACCTGTCCCAGCTCAAGGTCTACCGCGTGCTTACCATGCTGAAGCTCGGCGTGGTGTTCCACCAACTCCACGCGCGGCACCTCGCCGGCGAGACGGCGGACCCGCGCTATGCCGGCTTCGGCACGCTCGCCGAGGCGCTGTTCGATTTCACCCTCGACATCATCAACGACAAGACCTTCTGAAGGCGATGCCCATGGATTTCGCGCTCCCCCCCGATCTCGCCACGCTGGAGGCCCGCACCGCGGCCTTCGTGGGTGACGAGGTGCTGCCCTTCGAGGCCGACCCCCGCCGCACCGCCCACGGCCCCACCGACGATTTGCGCCGCGACCTGGTGGCGAAGGCGCGCGCGGCCGGGCTGCTGAGCCCGCACGTGCCGAAGGCATGGGGCGGTCTCGGCCTCTCCCACCTCGGCAAGGCCGTCGTGTTCGAGGCGGCGGGCTATTCCATGCTCGGCCCCATCGCGCTCGCCATCGCCGCGCCGGATGAGGGCAACATGCACCTTCTCGCCGAGGTGGCGAGCGAAGCGCAGAAGGCCCGCTACCTCGCCCCCATGGCGGCGGGCGAGACGCGCTCCTGCTTCCTGATGACCGAGCCGCATCCCGGCGCCGGGGCCGACCCGTCGCTGCTCAAGACCACCGCGGTGAAGGACGGCGACCATTTCGTCATCAACGGCCTCAAATGGCTGATTACCGGCGCCGAGGGGGCGGCCTTCGCCATCATCATGGCCCGCACCGTCGTCGAGGGGCGGGACGTGGGCGCCACCATGTTCCTCGCCGATCTGCCAGCGGAGGGCGTGCGCATCGTGCGGGCGCTCGACACGCTGGACAGCTCCTTCACCGGCGGCCACGCGGAAGTGGCGCTGGAAAATCTGCGCGTTCCCGCCTCCGACGTGCTCGGTGCCGTGGGTGAGGGCTTCCGCCATGCGCAGGCGCGGCTCGTGCCGGCGCGGCTCACCCACTGCATGCGCTGGCTCGGTGCCGCGCGGCGCGCCCACGACATCGCCACCAAATACGCGGGCCGGCGCGAGGCGTTCGGCGGCACGCTCCTGTCACACGAGGGCGTCGGCTTCATGCTGGCCGACAACGAGATCGATCTCCACACCACCCGCCTCGCCATCCGCCACGCCGCCTGGCTGCTGGACAAGGGCGAAAAGGCGAACGTGGAAAGCTCCATGGTGAAGGTGTTCGCCTCCGAAGCCATCTTCCGCATCGTGGACCGGTCGCTCCAGGTGCTGGGCGGCCTCGGCATGACGCGCGACACGGAGGTGGAGCGCATCTTCCGCGACGTGCGCGGATTCCGCATCTATGACGGCCCGTCCGAGGTCCACCGCTGGAACATCGCGCGCCGGCTCGCCCGTGGCGCGGCCGTGAAGGCTGTGCCGGAAGGGAGGGCCGCGTGATGGGTCTCGCCCTTCCCCTACCCCATCCGGCGCCCATGCCCGGCCTTGCCGGTAAGATCGTCATCGTCACTGGTGGGGGGCGGGGCCTCGGCCGCGCCGTAGCGGAGGGCTTTGCCGACGCCGGCGCCCATGTGGTGCTCACCGGCCGCAGCGCCGAGACGCTAGCCGAGGCGACCGCCGCGATCGCCACGCAGGGCGGATCGGCCGAAGGCATCGCCGCCGACGTGGCGAGCGAGGCGGATGTCGAGGCGCTGGCCCGCGCGGTGGTGGAGCGTCATGGCCGCATCGACGTGCTCGTCAACAATGCCGGCATCAACCCCTGGTACAAGACCGCCGAGGACACCAGCCTCGCTGAATGGCGGCAGGTGGTGGACACCAACCTCACCGGCGTGTTCCTCGCCGCCCGCGCGGCAGGCCGGGTGATGCTGGCCCAGGGCGAAGGCGCCATCGTCAACATCACCTCCGTCGCCGGCCGGGTGGGGCTGGCGCGCACCACGGCCTATTGCGCTGCCAAGGGCGGGGTGGAGCTGATGACCCGCCAACTCGCGCTCGAATGGGCCAAGAAGGGCGTGCGGGTGAATGCCGTCGGCCCCGGCTATTTCGAAACCGAGCTGACCGAAGGCATGCGCCAGAACCCCAAGCTCGCCGAGCGCGTCACCGGGCGCACGCCCATGGGCCGCTTCGGCCATCCGCAGGAGCTGGTCGGCGCCTGCCTGTTCCTCGCCTCGCCCGCCGCCTCCTACATCACCGGCGCCTCGCTGGCGGTGGACGGCGGCTGGACCGCCGCCTGATCCGAAAGACCAGAGATGAACGCCCTCACGCCCACATCCACACCGCGCTCCACCCCCTTGGCCCTCGCCGGCCTCAAGGTGCTGGACCTCACCCGCCTGCTGCCGGGCGCCTTCTGCTCGCTGATGCTGGCCGACCTCGGCGCCGACGTGCTCAAGATCGAGCAGCCCGAGGGTGGCGACTACAACCGCATCTTCCCGCCGCTGAACCGGGCGGAATCCGGCTCCTTCCTGCTGCTCAACCGCAACAAGAAGAGCCTGACGCTGAACCTCAAGTCGGAAGAGGGCCGCGCCATCCTCCTCAAGCTGGTGAAGGATGCGGACGTGCTTCTGGAGGGCTTCCGGCCCGGCGTCATGGACCGCCTCGGCCTCGGCTATGACACCCTCGCCGAGATCAATCCGCGCCTCGTCTATTGCGCCATCTCCGGCTACGGGCAGGACGGGCCGAGCCGGCTCAAACCGGGGCACGATCTCAACTACCTCGCCGAAGCCGGCGCGCTGCAACTGTTCGGCAAGGCGGGGGAAGGCCCCATCGTGCCGGGGCTCTCCATCGCTGACGTGGGCGGCGGCTCGCTCATGGCCTCCACGGGAATCCTCGCCGCGTTGCTGGCGCGGGCGACCACCGGGCGCGGGCAGTTCGTGGACGTGTCCATGCATGACGGCGCCATGTCCTGGCTGTCGCTGCACGGCGCCGACCATCTCTTCACCGGCATCGAGCCGAAGGGCGGCGAGCGGCCCTTCATCGGGCAGGCGCCCTGCTACAACGTCTATGCCTGCGCCGACGGGAAGCACGTCGCCCTGGGCCTCATCGAGGCGCATTTCTGGCACCGCTTCTGCGATGCCGTGGGCCTGCCCGCTCTTAAGGACGACCAGTGGCCGGAGGGCGAGCGGGAAGTGGCGCAGAAGGCCACCCTCGCCGACCTGTTCGCCCGCAAGACGCGCGATGAATGGGTGGCCGAGCTTGAAGCCGCCGACATTCCCTTCGGCCCCGTCTTCTCCATGGAGGAGGCGTTCGCCGATCCCCACGCCCGCCACCGGCAGATGCTGATGTCCATGGAGCATCCGGTGGAGGGCACCATTCCCCAGCTCGGCTTTCCGGTGAAATATTCCGGGACGCCCTGCACGCTGCGTTCGCCGCCGCCCCTGCTCGGCGAGCACAATGGCGAGGTGCTGGCGGGCCTTGGCTATGCGCCCGAGGAGATCGCCGCGCTCAAGGCCAGCCGGGCCATCTGAGGCAATACCCGCAGGAGAGCACCAAGAGAGCACAATGCTCCGGGAGGAAACCATGGCCCTCAGCCAGATGGCGCCGACCAAAATGGCGCCCAACATGACCGACTATGCCGAAACGGTCCGCACCTTCCGCTGGCAGGTGCCGGAGACGTTCAACTTCGGCGCCGACGTGGTGGATCATTTCGCCCGCACCGCGGACGGGGACGCCCTCATCTGGGCCAATGCGGCGGGCGAGGAGCGGCGCTTCTCCTTCTCGGACATGGCGCGCCTGACCAGCCGCTTCGCCTCGGCGCTGGCGGCACGCGGCATCCGGAAGGGGGATAGGGTGCTGGTCATGCTGCCGCGCATTCCCGAATGGCAGGTGGCCATGGTGGGCTGCCTGAAGCTCGGGGCGGTGCCCATCCCGTCCATCGAGATGCTCACCGCCAAGGACATCGAATATCGCGTGCGCCATGCCGGCGTGCGGGCCGTGGTGGCCCGGGCCGAGCACGCACCGAAGTTCGCCAACGTGATGGGGGAGGTGCCGGTGCGCCTCGCGCTGACAGGCCCCCTTGGCGGCGCCCCCGGCTTCGAGCCGCTGGAGGAGGCGCTGGCCTCCGGCGACGAGGCCTTTGCGCCGGTGACCGTCAGGGCCGACGATCCTGCCGTGCTCTATTACACCTCCGGCTCCACCGGCCAGCCGAAGGGCGTGCTCCACGCCTCCCGCGGGCTCTACGCCTGGCGCGGCTCGGCCGTCTCCTGGCTGGATCTTCGCCCCGGCGACACCATCTGGTGCACCGCCGACACCGGCTGGAGCAAGGCCGGCACCTCCATCCTCTTCGGCCCGTGGAGCTGCGGGGCCGCCAGCTTCTTCTACGATGGCCCGTTCGACCCCAAGGAGCGCCTGCGGCTGCTGGAGCGCTACGGCATCACCGTCTATTGCGCGCCGGGCACCGAGCTTTTCCGGGTGGTGGATGCCGGCGTCGCCGAGCACGACCTCTCGCGCCTGCGCCACACCGTCTCCTCCGGCGAGACGCTG
Organism: Xanthobacter sp.; assembly: GCF_041911315.1. Taxonomy (NCBI): domain Bacteria; kingdom Pseudomonadati; phylum Pseudomonadota; class Alphaproteobacteria; order Hyphomicrobiales; family Xanthobacteraceae; genus Xanthobacter; species Xanthobacter sp. The sequence continues at coordinate 4,782 of NZ_JAYRPE010000032.1, forward strand.
AACCCCGCGGTCGCGGCGCGCTGGCAGACAGCGACAGGCGTCCCCATCCTTGAAGCCTACGGCCAGACCGAGACGCTGATGACGCTGCTCAATTATCCCTGCGTCGCCCCGCGCGAGGGCTCCATGGGCAAGCCGCTGCCGGGCCTCGATCTCGCCGTCATCGACGGCGCGGGCAACCGCCTGCCGCCCGGCGTGGAGGGCGATATCGCCCTTCTCACCCCCAACCCGCAGATGATGATCGGTTATCTCAACGAGCCCGAGCGCACCGCCAGCGCCCATGTGGACGGGCCGGAGGGGCGGTGGTTCGTCACCGGCGACCTCGGAATGGTGGATGCGGACGGCTATTTCTACCATCGTGGCCGCAATGACGACGTCATCAACTCCGCCGGCTACCGCATCGGTCCGTCCGAGGTGGAGAACGCCCTGCTCGACCATCCGGCGGTGCAGGAATGCGCGGCGGTGGCGGCGCCCCATCCCGAGCGCGGCGAGATCGTGAAGGCCTTCGTTGTGCTGCGCGCGGGGCTCACCGGCGACGACGCTCTCGCCAGCGCCTTGCAGGATCACGTGAAGCGTGTCACCGCTCCCTATAAATATCCCCGCGCCATCGAGTTTCTCGGCGAGCTGCCGAAGACCATGACCGGGAAGGTGCAACGCAAGGTGCTGCGCGACCTGGAGAAGGCCCGCGCCGCCGAGAGGATGGTCCC
>NZ_JAYRPE010000033.1:0-11684 GCF_041911315.1 Xanthobacter sp.
GCGCTCGTGGACCGTCCACTGCTCGAACCCAAGGTCGAGCATGATGCCAATGCGCCGTGAGTGTTCAGTATGATCGAGGGTTTCAACGTCAATAAAATTGACATCGGAATAGTCCGTTCGATCAACAAACGCCTTCCGTTCAGGGTTTTTTATAAAGAAATTATAGGAAACTGATGCAGACGGCTTGCAATCAGCTTCATTTTCGACGATACGGATCATGCTGATATTCCTTCGAGTGCCCAGAAGCCCGGCCGCGCCAACGGACGGGCTTCTTTCATTTCGCGGTCACGCTTCGCCCGAAAGGAACCGCTTCACCTCGCTCTCCCGGAACCGAACGTTCCGGCCCAGGTAGACAGGGGTGAAGCCCGCGCGGCGAACCAGCGACTCAGCTCCCGTGCGGCTCTTGAGTCCCGCAAGAGCCATGAGGTCGCGGATGGTCAGGAGCCGCTCGCCGCTCCAGCCCGCAGGCGGATGACGAAGCGACTTATCTTCAACGTGATGAAGGGCGGACATAGTGCGCTCCACTGGGAGGAGCCGACCATCGTGCGAGTACGGCTCCTGATTGACAGGAACTGCACGAATTGCGCGCGATAGCGCTCTTAGACAGGACGTGCAGAGATGTGAGGGGTCGGTCTTCAGCACGTCCTGCGCGTCTCCCCGAGCTGATTTATTCGTAAAATGATTTGCAGACCGGGGCAAGGCCCTTGGTTACAGTTTTTGATCTGTAGTGCCGCTTCGCGATATTCACGAATGACTGTATCCGCCGGCCGATACTCATCTTAAGCTCACTGAAACATCCGTTGTGCGCAATTGCGCACTGCCGACCGAGAATGCTGGATTTCGGCGGGCCGCTGAAAACTGGTTGAAAGGTGCGGTTGTGCGAAAATGCACGTCCTCGGAACGCGCCGAGCGGATTTCCAAACCTGCTTCAGAAATCCGTCACCGCCACGCCACCTCACCCTAAGCCACTACAGCGTCTAGCAAAATGCTCGCGAGCAGCCGCGTCTCGGACGGCGCCTCTTCATCCTGCGCCATGTCTGCGACCCACCTCGGCAGTTCATTGCCGCCGAGAAACGAACGCAGAGCGCCCAGCTTCAAGGCCACATCCTCCTGCCGCGTGGCGCGGACATGGCGATTTCGCCCGCCACCGCGTCGGCTTGGCACATCAGCGCAAACTTGCTTTGCTCCAACCGCCGCAGCTCGGCGGATGTGGCGCACTGAGCCTGTCCAGCCTCCCGCTGCACCGCGACCGTGCCCTCAGCCCGGAAGAACGCCGCAGAAGCCTCCTCGCCTGCGTCGCGCTCTCGGCGAGCCCACGCCTCGTCCTGGACTTGTAATCTCCACTCGGAGGATGATCGATCGCCCGGACGCCGGAGCCCGTTTGGAAGTTGCTGATGGGCGTTTCGCCGGATGAGGAGGCCGCCCCTGGCGAGATGGGATCATGGCAATGATCGCCTGTTGTCCCGAAAGGCATGCCATCCACAGGTTGCGCGCGCCATCCTTGTTGACGGTGGCGCTGGTGATACCGGCGCCGACGCGGCTATGGTCCCTGCGGGAACGCGAGGACGGACTGCCGTGAATAAGCATTTCTACAACTCCGCCGAAACGCTGGTCGCCGACGCCATCGATGGCCTCATCCTGGGATCTGGCGGCCGGCTGGCCCGGCTCGATGGCTATCCCGAGATCAAGGTCGTGCTGAGGACCGATCGGCCGGCCGACCGGGTGGCGGTCATCTCCGGCGGGGGATCGGGGCACGAGCCGGCCCATGCCGGATTCGTCGGCGAAGGGCTGCTGGACGCCGCCGTCTGCGGCGACATCTTCGCTTCGCCCACGGTGGATGCGGTGCTTGCGGCCATCCTCGCGGTGACTGGACCGGCGGGCTGCCTGCTGATCGTCAAGAACTACGGCGGCGACCGGCTCAACTTCGGCCTCGCCGCCGAGCGCGCGCGGACCCTTGGGCTGGACGTGGAGATGGTGATCGTCGGGGACGACATCGCCCTGCCGGACAATCCCCGTCCGCGCGGCATCGCCGGCACCATCTTCGTCCACAAGGCAGCCGGACACGCCGCCGCCGCCGGACTGCCGCTCGCCGAGGTGCGGCGCCGGGCCGCCGACGCGGCGGGGTCGGTGAAATCGCTCGGGGTAGCGACGAGTACCTGCAGCATTCCCGGGCGCGCCGCCGAAGGACGCATGGAAGACGGGCATGCCGAACTCGGCCTCGGCATCCATGGCGAGCCGGGGTTGGAGCGCATCGTGCTGCCCGGCGCGGCACAACTTGTGGCCGACATGATCTCCCGTTTCCGAACCGACGTGCATCAGGCGCCCCAACTCGCGCTGCTGGTCAACAATCTCGGCGGTGTCCCGGCCCTGGAACTCTCCATTGTTCTGCGCGAGGTGCTGAAGAGCCCAGTCGGGGCGCGCATCGCGCTGGTGCTGGGCCCCGCGGGTGCCGTGACGGCGTTGGACATGTGTGGCTTCTCACTGTCGTTCCTTCCGCTCGACGATGACAGGCGCGCCTGGCTGACCGCTCCGGTCGATGTGCCCGCTTGGCCGGAGGCCCGCGCGCCGGGGCCGATCGCGGTGGTTGCGCCTTCGGCCCGGCTTGCCGGGCATGCGGCGGTGCCGTCGGAGGACCCGGCGACCCGCGCCCTGCTACGCGCCGTCTGCGCGACGCTGATCGCCGCCCAGCCGCAGCTGGATGCGCTGGATGCCCGGGTCGGCGACGGCGACACCGGATCCACGTTCGCCGGCGCCGCCCGCAAGGTTGAGGAGGATCTCGATCTCCTGCCGCTCGCCGATCCGGCCGCCCTGTGCGAGGCCATCGCAGAGCGTCTGTCGCGGGTGATGGGCGGATCGAGCGGTGTACTGCTCTCGATCTTTGCAGCGGCGGCTGGGGTGGCGCTCAGCCGGGGCGCCGACGTTGCCGCGGCGCTCAATGCCGGGGTCGGGCGGATGAGCCTCTACGGTGGAGCGAAGCCCGGCGACCGCACCATGATCGATGCGCTCAGCCCAGCGATCGCGGCGCTGGCGGAGGGGCAAACGCTTGCGGCCGCCGCCCGTGCAGCGCGGGCCGGGGCGGACACCACCGCAGCGATGACGGTGGCCCGTGTCGGCCGGTCCAGCTACCTGTCGGACACCGACCTCGCCGGGGTGGTGGACCCCGGCGCGGAAGCGGTCGCCCGCGTGTTCGAGGCGCTGGCGCAGCAGGCCTGAGTGTCGCCCTCCCTAGAGGCTTCCCGGCGCTGGGAAGCTGCAGCTGGTCCCGTCGGTTAGCGGCGATATCTGGTTCACGTTCTCGGAGGAGCTACTGCTCGCATTCTTCGCCGGGATCTTGACGGCTGGTCTGGACCTGCGTCCGCAAGATCAAGACGGCATCGAGACCATGGACCTCTTCTGCTTTTTTACCACGGATCCGAGTGAGCCGGTCGCTAGCATCCACCCGAAGGCAATGCCGGTAATCCTCACGGAGCCGGAGAAAATCGAGATCTGGATGACCGCGCCATGGGCGTCAAGCTTGATGGGACCTAGCAAGAGGGCCCACTTGGAACAACACGATTCAGGGTCGGTATTTCGGCGCGCTCTGACACGTTGCTGACGTTCGACGGCCCTTTAGCGACGTCCGCTTTGCGCCAGAAGCGGACACTGGCTGCGCCTCCCAATCCCGACATTCACCTGAAATCAGAACGTCGCCTTTCCGATCGAGGCACCTTAGCCACATGCAACGTCTGGCTGGTGATGAAAGCCGTATCGTCTGACAACATGAACGCGACAGCGGGGCGGTTTCCTGCCGTACTCCGAACGACCCGTGGGCACGCCGGACAGGTAGCGCGCTTCGCCCGCGCTGTCCGGCGCGTTGTTGGCGGGAAACAATTCGGTCTCCGTCGGCCTGGGAGCGCATCCTTCAAGATGCAGTCGTCTCAGTGAGACTAGGGCAAGGGCTGCGACAGCTTCGGCCTGGTGGGATCCATCCTCGTCACCAAGAACGATGTGCCTGATCCCTAGGACCTGGACATGCGCCTCGACGTGAACGGCCTGCACATGAAGAGCGGCAACACACTGACCAAGATGTTCGGCGTCCCGGAGATTGTCGCCTGTTGCAGCCGCTACCTGCCCCTCAAGACCGGCGACATCGTCGCCACTGGCACGCCACCGGGCTTGGCATGGGCATGAAGAGCGATCCCGTTTGGCTACGGTCGGGGACGTGGTTGAGCTGGAGATCGCGGGGCTCGGCTGCCAGCGCCAGCAGGCGGTCGCCGCGCGCTAAGGCTCAGTCCCTCAGGCGACGGGGGCCGGGGTCAGCCGTTGATGATGATGCGGCGGGTGAATTCTACCGCATAATCCGTCATCGCATCGCAGGCGGCAGCCGCGCCCGCCTCGTCGCCTCGGCCGATGGCGAGGGCGAGGTCTGCGTGCACGCGGGCGACCTCGGTCAGGTCGCCGAAGCGCTCGCGGTGAACATAGAAGAAGCGACGCGAAAGCGCATGCAGCGGCGACAGCGCTCGCGCTGCATAGGGGTTGCGCGCGCAGGCGCAGGTGAACTTCTTAAGCGCGAAATGAACTCTGAGGTAGCGGATGGGGTCGCGCGCTTCGCCGATATCGTGGAGTTCACGCGCGCCGGCCACGTGCGCCTCGCGCTCCTCCGCCGTGGCGCGCCGCGCCGCGGCGACGGAGACGAGGCGCTCCAGTTCGCGGCGCGCTTCCAGCACCAGCAACTGATTGCCTACCTCCACCTCGGTGATTTTGATGCCGTGCCGCCGCAGGAGCACAACGAGATGGTCGGCCGCAAGGCGCTGCAACGCCTCCCGCACCGGAGTGCGGCCGATTCCCGTGCGCTCGCTGAGGCCGGCTTCGGACCACAGGCTGCCCGGTGGCAGGGTGGCGGTCACGATCAGTTCCTCCAGCGCCTCGTAAGCCTGATCGCCGAGCCGCAGCTCGGCATTGGCGGAGCCCCTGGAAATGGCAGTCTGAAGAGGAAGATCGCTCACACGCACACAGTGGACGGAGGGAAGACTTGACGAAGTGTATGCCAGTCGGTCGCTGCACTGCAACGCCGCATAATGTCTTCCGGTGGGACGCCCTCAATCGAGGCGCGCGCCGTCCCGGTTGAGCAACGCGCGCAGGTCGGCACCGTCGATGTCCCGGGGGGCGATGCCCTCCAGCGCGGCAAGGGCGGCGGCATGGCCGATGGCGTGGCCATAGCTGAAGCACTGGGCCGTCACGCGGGCGGAGGCGACCGCTTCGTGCTCCGCCGAAAGGCACCGCCCCGCGGTCAGCAGCCCTTCGCCGCGCTCGGGCACGAAACAGCCGTAGGGTATCTCGTAGACATCATCCAGCAGCCACTCCACCCGGGGCTTGGCGCCAGAGTGCAGCTCGATGGGCCAGGGCGAGCGGGCGATCCCGTTGCGGAATTTCGCCCCCGCCAGGATGTCGGCATTGCGCAGGGTGGTGATGCCCTTCGCTTGGCGCGTCTGGCGCACGCCCACCTGGACGCCTGTGTCGTTGACGAAGCTGGCCTCGCAGCCGGCGAGGTGGTCGCGGAAGAAGCGCGCATATTCGCGCACCTGCCGCCGCCCCTCGATCTCAGCCTCGCTGAAGTCACGCGCGAATAGGGGATTGAGCTCCCGGCCGTCGGCGCCAATCACCCGCGTGCAGTTGCACAGCAGCTCGCCAGGCCGGGTAGTGGGAAACAGCCAAATCTTCGCCCGCGGCAGGTCATAGCCGTTGCCGGCGCCTTTCTCGCGGATCAGGGCCGAAACCTCCTCTCCCATGATGGTGTCCTCGCCATAGGTCGCGAGGAAGCGCGCGGTGTCGACGCCCATGAGGCGGAAGATCATGGTGGGGTTCTGCACCCGGCCATCCTGCCCGACGAAGAAGGGAAAGCCGGCCATGGCCACCACGTCTGCGTCGCCACTGGCATCCACCGTCACCTTAGCGCGGATGGTGGCCGGGCCCTCCTTGGTATAGGCGGCAACGCCCTCGATGCGCTCGCCGCCCTCCACCAGAGCACCCACCACGGTGGTGTGGTAGACCACCTGCACCCCCGCTTCCATCAGCAGCGCATCGGCCGCCTCCCGCCAGACGAGGGGATCATGCACGCGGGTGAAGGTCTTGCCGTAGCGCACCGGCTCGGCGAGGCCACCGCGATACTCCATCGCCGCGACGAACTCGTCGAGGAAGCCGTGGACCATCTGGAGCGGCGGCGCGGCGCGATTGTCGGTGGCCGCATACATGCCGCACAGGGTGCCGGAAAGTCCGGCCACCGCCCCGCCACCGCAGAAGCCGTAGCGCTCCAGCACCACCACCTTGGCGCCCTGCCGTGCGGCCACGACGGCGGCGGCCAAGCCGGATGCGCCGCCGCCGACGACTAGAACATCCGCATCAAGGGCAAGCTGTGCCCGCCGGTCCAGGGATTGCGTCACCGTTCAAGTTCCTTCAGTGAACCAGATTGCAACCACCACTCGCCAGGGGGCGAAACGCCTCTGCGGCAGGGACGGTTCGCAGGAGCTTGTAGAGATCATAGGTGCCCTTGCTCTCGCCGGGCGCCTTCACCTCGAATAGGTAGAGATCGTGGATCTTGCGCCCATCGGCGCGAATCTCGCCTACGCCGAACAGCGGGTCGTCGGTCTTCGTCGCCTTCATCTTCTCCACCACGGCCTTGCCGTCGTCGGTGCCTGCCGAGGCGCGGGCCTTGAGATAGTGCATCACGGCGCCGTAGACGCCCGCATGGACCATGTTGGGATAGACGCCGTTGTTGCGGGCGGCGAAGCGCCTACCAAAATCGCGGGTGCCATCGTTGAGGTCCCAGTAGAAAGCTTCGGTGAGCACCAGCCCCTGTGCTGCCTTGAGGCCGAGCGCATGGATGTCGCTTAGGGTGATGAGCATGCTCGCCAGCTTTTGGCCGCCCTGCACGAGGCCAAATTCGGCCGCCTGCTTGACGCCGTTGATGGTGTCCGCGCCGGCATTGCCGAAGGCCACGACCTTCGCCTGGGAGGCCTGGGCCTGCACCAGGAAGGACGAGAAATCGGACGTGCCCACCGGATGGCGGACCTTGCCGAGGATCTTGCCGCCGGCGGCCGTCAGCGAGTCGCTCGCGTCGCGCTCCAGGGCGTAGCCGAAGGAATAGTCGACGGTGATGAAGAACCAGGTGTCGTAGCCGGCCTTGGTCAGCGCGCCGCCGGTCGAATTGGCGAGCGCCCAAGTATCGTAGGTCCAATGTACGGTGTTGGGTGAGCAGTTCTTGCCGGTGATGTCCGAGGTGCCGGCTCCGGAGACGAGCAGCACTTTGTTCTTCTCGCGGGCGATCTCCGCGACCGCCAGCGCCACCGAGGAGGTGGGTACGTCGGCGATGGCCTCGACGCCGTCCTGATCGAACCAGCGCCGCGCGATGGAGGAGCCCACGTCCGCCTTGTTCTGGTGGTCGGCCGCGACGATCTCCACCGGCGCGCCGCCGACCTTGCCGCCGAAATCCTCGGCCGCCATGCGTGCTGCGAGCACGGAGCCTGGGCCGCCGAAATCGGAATAGATGCCGCTCATGTCGGTCAGTACGCCGATCTTCACGGGCTTGTCCGCCGCCTGTGCAGCGCCGCCCAGCCCGCTTAGGGTGACGGCAAGCGCAAGGATCAACCGCTTTATTGTCATTTTTTCCTCCCGGTCGTTCTTGTGGTTCGGCGGACCTTCGCCGTCGTCGTCAGGGGGCGAACAAGGCTTCCTCCATCATCGGCAGGGGCTCCGCGATGCGGTGGGGGGCGAACTCCATCTGCTCGAGAATGTCCCGCCGGACGTCGATGCCCTTGGCGACCTCGACCAGCGCGAGCCCCTCCGCCTCCACCTGGAAGACGGCGCGCTCGGTAAGGAGCTTGGCGGTTTGCCCGCGCTCGATCACGCCGGTGCGCACCGGGTAGGTGACGTGGTCGGCGCTGGCGACCAGCTTCCGCACCGATCCCTCCCGCACGACGGACAGGCCCCCATCGGCGATGGCGCAGTTCAGGCCGCCGGTGGTGAAGGTGCCGGTGAACACCAGGTCCCGCGCATTATGCGCAATGTCGATGAAGCCGCCGGCGCCCGGATTGCTCGCGCCGAACCAGCTGACATTCACATTGCATGCCGCGTCGAACTGGGCGAAGGCGAGCGCGGCAAATGGGCAGTTTCCACCGTCAATGAAATCGAACTGCTGCAAGCCATCGAGCAGCGCTTCCGGCCCCATGTTGGCCGAGAACTGCCAGCCGCTCATCACCACGCCGCCGAACGGGCCGTGCTCGGTGGTGAACTGGTAGTTGTCGATCGCGCCGTTGTCGAACAGGCCGTCCTCTGCCATCACCAGTGGCGCGTCGGAGGAGGCGCCGAAGCCGAAGATGCTGGTCAGTCCCGGCTTAACCTCCCGCGCCGCCCGGCGGGCGATCACCTTGTCCGCCCCCAGGGGGAGGCGCGGCAGAACGTCGGGGGTGGCCCGGCGCCCGCCGAGATAGATGGGATCGAAGCGGTTGTCGGTACCGGACATCTGGTCCGGCACCACCACGTAATGGTCCACCAGCACGCCGGGAACGCGGCAGTCTTGCGCCAGTCGCGTGTGGCGCTCCACCTCCGACCGCACCTGCGCTACCACGATGCCGCCGCAGGCCTTGGTGGCCAGCGCCAGCGCGGTATTGGACGACATGAGCGCCTCGTCCTCGTAGGAGAGGTTGCCGAACGCGTCGGCCGAGGAGGCGCGGATGAAGGCGACGTTGAGGGGGAAGGTCGGGTAGAAGAGATATTCCTTGTCGCGGAACTCGATCAGCTCGATCAGCTCGTCGGTGCAGCGGCTGGTGAACTTGCCGCCTCCGAGCCGCGGGTCGGCGTAGGTGCCAAGGCCGATCTGCGTCATATATCCGGGGCTGCGGCGCGCCACCTCCCGCAGCCAGTGCATGCTGGCGCCTATGGGCCAGCTGTAGGCCTCGATGCGGTTCTCGCGGATCAGCCGCATCAGCTCCGGCCGCGTGCGCTTCACTGGGTGGAGCGGGTTCACGTAGGAGCCGGAGACGATCCGCTTCATCAGGCCTTCGACGGCGACGTGATCCATGCCGCGGATGTCGATGGAATCGCCGGTCCCGCAAGGGAAATAGAAGGTCAAGTCGCGCGGCGCACCCTCAGCGCCGAAGCGGTCGGCGACGGCCTTGAGCAAAGCGTCGGGGGTGATCCAGCCGATGACGCCGACGCTTGCGACGGTGTCGCCGGTGCGGATCAGCTCAGCGGCATCCTCGGCGGTGATGCGCTTGCTCATGACTTCACTCCGAAGCGCGCGAGGGTCGCCTTGGCAACAGGATGGGCGCAATTGCCGGCGAACAGGCGGTTGGCCCAGGCGTCCGCGGCCTCGCCGGCGCCCGCTGCCATGGGCGCGAAGAACTGCTTGGTCGAGGCGACGGCGGGGGGCGGCAGCGCGGCGAGGCGACCGGCATGGCCGAGCGCCGCCTCGAGGACGCTTTCGCCCTCCGCAGCCAGATAGTCGGCGATGCCGAGGCGATGGGCCTCGCGCCCGTCGAACGCTTCCGCACCCCAGGTGAGACGCCGCGCGGCGACCGGCCCCACGCGGGCGACGATGGTCTGCAGGCCCCACGGCGGAATCCAGCCGATGGTGACCTCGGGCAGATGCCAGCGCGCGGCGGCGCTACTGACGACGACATCACACGAGATGGCGAGAACGAAGCCGCCGCCGAGCGCGAACCCGTCAACGGCTGCGACCACCGGCGTGCTCATGAGGGCGATGGAACGCGCCACCGCGGCGGTATGGGCCTCGTGCGCCATCATGCCGGCAAGGTCGGTACCGGCAAGCTCCTTCAGGTCGCTGCCGGCGCAGAAGCCGGGCGCCGTACCGGTCAGCACGATAGCGTGGACGCTGGCGTCGGCATCGAGCCCTGCAAGGGCCTCAGCGAGATCGGAAATCACCTCGGCGCCGATGGCATTGCGCCGCTTCGGCCGGTCCAGGGTCAGCACCGCGACCGCCTCGACTTGTTTCACATCCAGTTCCGACATGCCGTCCTCATGCGCCTTGCCTCGTGAATATATTTGTACCATGGTACAAGTGCGCAGCCGATGTCAATGAGGGGTGAACGCCCCCGCGCAAGGGAGGATGAGGCATGAAGGTGGGTGGGTTTCTAGCCGCGGCCGCGGCGGCAAGCGTGATCATGATGGCGACGGGCGCGGCGGCCCAGGACAAGCCGAGCCAGGACAAGCCGATCGCAGTCAAGATCGGCGTCCTCACCGATCTGTCCAGTCTCTATGCCGACACCAACGGCTCCGGCGCCGTGGATGCCACGCGCATGGCCGCCGAGGACTATCTTGCCGCAGGCGGCAAGGTCCGGGCGGAAGTGGTCTCCGCCGACCACCAGAACAAGGCGGATGTGGGCTCCTCCATCGCCCGACAGTGGTTCGATCAGGACGGGGTGGACGCCATCGTTGACGTGCCCAACTCAGCGGTAGGGCTCGCCGTCACCGAGATCGCACGGCAGAAGAATAAGGTGTTCATGAATTCGGGCGGCTCCTCGTCGGACTTCACCGGCAAGGCCTGCACGCCCAACAGCATCCACTGGACCTACGACACCTACGCGCTCGCCACCGGCACCACGCGCGCCGTGGTCGCGTCGGGCGGAGACACCTGGTATCTGCTGACGGCCGACTACGCCTTCGGGCATACCATGGAAGCTGACGTCCGCAAGATTCTCACCGCCTCGGGCGCCAAGGTGGTGGGCAGCGCCCGCACCCCTCTCAATACCCAGGACTTCTCCTCATTCCTGCTGCAGGCTCAGGGCTCCAAGGCGAAGGTGATCGGCCTCATCAACGCGGGCGGCGACACCATCAATTCCATCAAGCAGGCGGCCGAATTCGGCATCGCCCAGGGCGGCCAGAAGCTTGCGGCCATGGTGCTCTACATCACCGATGTGCATTCCCTCGGCCTGAAGGCGGCGCAGGGGCTCCAGTTCACGGCGGCCTATTACTGGGACCTCAACGACGGTACTCGTGCCTTCGCCAAGCGCTTCGCCGCGCGCAATGGCGGCCGGATGCCCACCCAGCTCCAGGCCGGCGCCTATTCCGCGACGCTCCACTACCTGAAGGCGGTCGAGAAGGCCGGCACCAAGACGGACGGCAAGCGCGTCGTCGAGGTGGCCAAAGAACTGCCCACTGATGACCCGTTGTTCGGAAAGGGCACGGTGCGGGCCGACGGCCGGAAGCTGCACAATATGTACCTGTTCGAGACCAAGACGCCCGAGCAGTCCAAGGGGCCTTGGGACTACTACAATCTCGTCCGCGTCATCCCCGCCCAGGAAGCGTTCCGCCCCATCGAGGAAGGTGGATGCCACATGGTAGCGACGAAGTAGACAGATTGCTCAGCACCGGGGGCGACAACCGTCGCCCCCGGTGCTGTCCTTCCAGTGCGATGATCGATTTCGGGCTTGATTCACCACGCACTGATCAGGCCGCGTGGTGCGGCGAGCTTGCTGCTGCGAGAAAATTGTCCGGGCGGATCGTGGCGCGTAGCGAGGCCACGCATTGATGCGGTTGAGGACGCGCTCTGAACCGCGCCGGGTTTCCCGGAGGCCATTTCGTTTGAGTCACGCCGCCATGGCTGGCTCGTCCAGCATGGCGTAGTAGCGTTCTTCAGCCTCGGCCGGCGGAATGTTTCCGATAGGCTCCAGCAGCCGGCGATTATTGAA